>JBIKZB010000085.1:0-7077 GCA_044354955.1 Flavobacterium sp.
ACTTAAATTAAATATTTATTTCACTAAACCAAATTAGAAATATATGTGTGGTATTGTAGGTTATATAGGTCATAGAGACGCCTATTCGGTAATCATAAAAGGGTTACATCGATTAGAATATAGAGGTTATGATAGTGCTGGAATTGTACTATATGATGGTAATGATTTAAAATTATCAAAAACAAAAGGTAAAGTTTCTGACTTAGAGTTAAAAGCAGAAAGCGAACAGACTCTTTTTGGTAAAATAGGTATGGGACATACCCGTTGGGCAACTCATGGAGTCCCTAATGATGTAAACTCTCATCCACACTATTCAAATTCTGGAAAATTAGTTATCATTCATAATGGTATTATTGAAAATTATGAACCATTAAAACAAGAATTAATTAAAAGAGGATATACTTTTAAGTCTGATACGGATACAGAAGTATTGATAAATTTAATTGAAGATGTAAAAAAGAAAGAAAATTGTAAGCTTGGAAAAGCGGTTCAAGTGGCATTAAATCAGGTTATTGGTGCTTACGCAATTTGTGTTTTTGATGTTGAAAATCCGGATGAAATTATTGTAGCGCGTTTAGGAAGTCCACTAGCAATTGGAATTGGTGAGGAAGAGTTTTTTATTGCGTCTGATGCTACACCTTTTATAGAATATACTTCAAATGCCATTTATTTAGAAGATGAAGAAATGGCTATTGTACGTTTGCATAAACCATTAAAAGTTAGAAAAATTAAAGATGATTCGTTAGTTGATCCTTATATTCAAGAATTGCAATTAAACTTGGAGCAAATTGAAAAAGGAGGTTACGATCATTTTATGATGAAAGAAATCTACGAACAACCAAGTGTAATTAAAGACACCTACAGAGGAAGACTTTTGGCAAACAAAGGAATTATTCAAATGTCGGGAGTTGAAGATAATTTAGAAAAATTCTTAAACGCTAAACGAATCCTTATTGTTGCTTGTGGAACTTCATGGCACGCCGGATTAGTTGCAGAATATATTATTGAAGAATTTTCAAGAATCCCAGTTGAAGTAGAATACGCATCAGAATTCAGATATAGAAATCCTATTATTAATAAAGATGACGTTGTGATTGCAATTTCACAATCAGGTGAAACGGCTGATACTTTAGCTGCGATTAAATTGGCAAAAGAAAACGGAGCATTTGTATTTGGGGTTTGTAATGTGGTAGGTTCTTCAATTTCTCGCGAAACACATGCGGGAGCATATACGCATGCAGGTCCAGAAATTGGTGTGGCGTCTACTAAAGCATTTACTACACAGATTACAATACTTACTTTATTGGCATTACGTTTGGCAAAAGCAAAAGGGACAATGACAAATTCAGATTACCAACGTTATTTGTTGGAATTGGAATTAATTCCTGAAAAAGTACAAGAAGCACTTCAAACTAATGATGTAGCAAAACAAATTGCAGAAATTTATAAAGACGCAACCAATTGTTTATACTTAGGAAGAGGTTATAATTTCCCAGTAGCTTTAGAAGGTGCTTTGAAATTAAAAGAAATTTCATACATCCATGCAGAAGGATATCCAGCAGCAGAAATGAAGCACGGACCTATTGCTTTAATTGATGAATCAATGCCAGTTATTGTTATTGCGCCTAATAAAGGACATTACGATAAAGTGGTGAGTAATATTCAAGAAATAAAATCAAGAAGCGGAAAAATTATTGCCGTGGTTACTAAAGGTGATACTCAAGTAAAAGCTTTAGCAGATCACGTAATCGAAATTCCTGAAACAAATGAGCCATTTACGCCGTTATTAACTACAATTCCATTACAATTATTGTCGTATCATATTGCAGTTTTAAGAGGTTGTAATGTCGATCAGCCAAGGAATTTAGCGAAATCCGTTACGGTAGAATAATATTTTAAAAGCGAAATTTAATAATTTCGCTTTTTTATTGCAAAAAAGTCAAAAAATATATTGCAAAATTGTTTCAAAAAAAACTATCTTTGCACTCGGAAAAATACATCATTTTTTCAACATTAATTAGCTATTAAATAAATACATAAGCAATGTCTAGAATCACAGGAAAAGTTGCACAAATTATCGGGCCAGTTGTTGACGTCGTTTTTAATGACTCAAATAACGAATTACCTAAAATTTATGATTCATTAGAAATCACTAAAAAAGATGGTACTTTATTAGTACTTGAAGTTCAATCTCACATTGGTGAAAACACTGTACGTACCATTTCTATGGACTCTACTGATGGTTTAGCAAGAGGTGTTGAAGTAGTTGCTACTGGTGCACCAATTCAAATGCCAATTGGAGCAGACGTTTTTGGTCGTTTGTTTAATGTAATTGGTGATGCAATTGATGGATTAGGAGATTTACCTAAATCAGGTGCTAATGGTTTACCAATCCACAGAACAGCTCCAAAATTTGAAGACTTATCAACTTCTTCTGAAGTTTTATTTACAGGTATCAAAGTAATCGACCTTATTGAGCCTTATGCAAAAGGAGGAAAAATTGGATTATTTGGTGGTGCTGGAGTAGGTAAAACAGTATTAATTCAGGAATTGATTAACAATATTGCAAAAGGTCACGGTGGGCTTTCTGTATTCGCAGGAGTAGGAGAAAGAACACGTGAAGGAAATGACTTACTTCGTGAGATGTTAGAGTCAGGAATTATTAAATACGGAGAAGAATTCATGCACTCTATGGAAAATGGAGGATGGGATCTATCTAAAGTAGATATGCCAGGAATGAGAGAGTCTAAAGCTACTTTCGTTTTCGGACAAATGAATGAGCCACCTGGAGCTCGTGCTCGTGTAGCACTTTCAGGATTATCTATCGCTGAGTATTTCCGTGATGGAGCTGGATCTGACCAAGGTAAAGATGTATTATTCTTCGTTGATAATATCTTCCGTTTTACACAAGCAGGTTCTGAAGTATCGGCTTTATTAGGTCGTATGCCATCTGCGGTAGGATACCAACCTACATTAGCAACAGAGATGGGTGCAATGCAAGAGCGTATTACTTCAACTAAAAAAGGATCTATTACATCTGTACAAGCGGTTTACGTTCCTGCGGATGACTTAACTGACCCTGCACCAGCAACAACGTTTGCTCACTTAGATGCAACAACTGTATTGTCTCGTAAAATTGCTGAGTTAGGTATTTATCCAGCGGTAGATCCATTAGATTCTACTTCTCGTATCTTAACTCCAGAAATCTTAGGTGCTGAACATTATGACTGTGCGCAAAGAGTAAAAGAGATTCTTCAAAAATACAAACAATTACAAGATATCATCGCCATCTTAGGTATGGAAGAGTTATCTGAAGAAGATAAATTATCAGTATCTCGTGCACGTCGTGTACAACGTTTCTTATCTCAACCTTTCCACGTAGCGGAGCAATTTACAGGTATTCCTGGAGTATTGGTTGATATTAAAGAAACAATCAAAGGATTTAACATGATTATGGATGGTGAATTAGACCATTTACCAGAAGCAGCGTTTAACCTTAAAGGTACTATCGAAGAAGCTATTGAAGCTGGACAAAAAATGTTAGCAGAAGCATAATTTTAGTATTCAGTGTTCAGTCACAGTATTCAGTTACTTACTAATCACTAATTACTAATCACTAATCACTTAAAGTTATGATTTTAGAAATAGTATCGCCAGAAGCTACATTGTTTAAAGGAGAAGTTACTTCGGTAGCGGTTCCTGGGATTAATGGTGAGTTTCAAATGCTAAACAATCACGCTCCTATTGTTTCATTATTAGCAAAAGGGAATGTGAAAATAAATGCTCAAAATATTACTATTGAAAAAGAATTTGCTTCTAAATTCAATAAGGTAAATGAGCAAACGTATTGGTTGCCTATTAATTCTGGTACCATCGAAATGAATGAAAACAAGATTATTGTTTTAGCTGACTAATACAATAGATTTATAGTAAAAAAGTCCTGCAAATTGCGGGACTTTTTTGTTTAATCATTTTATGATTGTGTCATAAGCAAGTTTCAATTTGCTTATGATAATTTCAATTTCCTCTTCATTCAAATGCCCAAAACCAAAACGAATAGCACAAGTATTTTTGTCTTGATAAAGAATAGTTTTAGGCAACAATACATCTAATTTTGCTACTTCTTCAGCAAGTTGAATCAATGAAATCGAAGGGTTAAATTCAATCCAGATTGCCAATCCTCCCGTTGGTTTTTTATATCGGACAGTTTCTTTAAAATAACGTTTGAAACATTCACATGTATGATCTCGTCTTTTTTTATAGATTACAATATTCTTTTTTAGTAAACGATGAATTTCTCCTTCCGAAATTAATTCAGAAAGCATTTGTTCTTGAATTAAATCACCTTGACGATCTAACATTTGCAAGTAATTTTTAGATTCTGAAATTAAATTTTCTGGTGCCACAACAAATCCAGTTTGAAAACTTGGAAATAAGGATTGACCTAGTTTTCCAAGATAAATAACCATTCCATTAGCGTCTGAACTTGCCATAGGTAGCATTGCAGAACCTTCAAACTGAAAATCATAATCAAAATCATCTTCAATAATGGCAAATTGATAAATTTTAGCAAGTTGTAATAATTTTAATCGACGTTCTGCTGATAATGATTTTGTAGTAGGATAATCACTATTCGCACAAATGTAAACACATCGAATACTACCTTTAGTATAATGAGTTTTAATAAAATCTATATCTAGCCCATATGCATCAACAGGAACTGTTTTAATTGTGGCCCCCGCTTGTTGAAAAATCATATTCGAAGCATAATTACTCATATTTCCCACCAAAACTAAATCTTTCTTCTTTAGTAAGAGCTGTGATATAATATACAAACTCATTTCTGTACTTCGGGTACTGATTAAATTATTGGGTTGAATATGAAATCCTCGCGTGGCATTTAAGTAATTGCACAATTGGTTTTCAAATGTTGAAAATTTAGTTTTCGAGGTTTGACTCCATTTTGAAAGTAAGGCTTTGCGTTTCATGGAGGCACTATACCATTTTGAAAACTCATGAATAGGATGTAATCTTAAATCGGGTTGTCCATCATTTATACTAAATTTTGCTTCTGATAGTTCTTGCGTAGACGACAAGTGAAAAGCGGTTTGAAACGGAAATCCAGTCGTTTTGGAATAGGTGTTTATTGCATTTATGTGGTTTGAAGTTGCTTTAATTGCATTTGTTTTAGATTCGGGAACCAAAATAAAAGTGCCTTTATTAGCAATAATTTCAACCCAGCCTTGTGATGCTAATTCGTCATAAACTGCAACAGCTGTATTTCTATGAATGTTCACTAATTTACTAAATATTCGCGTTCCGGGTAAAGCGGTTCCTTCTGATAAATACCCGCGCTGAATTGCATTAATAATTTGTTGCGATATTTGAATATAGACTGAAGTAGCACTCGATTTTTCAAATTGAATGAACTCTTTTAACAATGAATTTACCGGACTATCTTTCATTTTAAAACTGGACTATATTAATCGTCCGGAAAGTTACGACTTTTGCACCGTTTTAAAATAAACTTCAAATGAAAAATAAATACTTTTTATCTGTTATGCTTTTCGGTTCTATACTTGGAAACGCACAAGAAACAGAATTGAAAACCGATTCGCTAAAAGAAGTTGTGGTTTCTTCTTCTCGAATTGATTTACCTTTTAAAGAAAATTCAAGAACCATTCAAATTGTTACTGCCGAAGATATAAAAAAACTTGGGATTACAAATGTAGCTGATGCATTGCAACAACTTGCTGGGGTTGATGTTAGAAGACAAGGTGTAAATGGAATGCAAGCCGATTTATACATCAGAGGTGGTGGTTTTGATCAAACATTATTGCTTATTGACGGTATTAAAGTTGATGATCCACAAACTGGACATCATACTCTAAATTTAGCGTTACCAATTGAAGTGATTAAAAGAATTGAAGTCATAAAAGGACCTGCCGCTCGTATTTTTGGACAAAATGCTTTTACTGGAGCCATTAATATCGTAACTAACGACAATTTGGAGAACTCAATCATTGCTAAGATTCAAGGAGGTTCATTTGGTCAATTTATTGCTGAAGTTACAGGTGCTGTTAACTTAGAAGACAGTAATCATGTGGTTCACTTTTCTAAGCAGTCTTCAGATGGTTATAGAAAAAACACTGATTTTGATAATACAAATTATGTATTGAGAAGTAAATTCAATAAATCTAAACTACCTATTAATTTAATTTCAGCTTTTTCTGAGAGAAAATTTGGAGCTCAAAATTTTTATGGTGTTACTAAGGATTTTGCACTTCCATATGAAGTTACGCAAGCAAGTTTGATTGGACTTTCGACAGAAGTAAAAAGGGGGAATTTTACTTTTAAACCAAGAGTTTATTGGAGAAGAAACCAAGACGAATATATTTTCATAAGAACAAATCCTTCAGTTTACAGAAATTTACATATCACAAATAAAATTGCTGGAGAATTTAATGGTTCTTACGAATCTAAAATAGGTATCACTGGTTTTGGTCTTGAATTTTCAAAATATATGATTCAAAGTAATAACTTAGGAGATGCCGAAAGAGAAATTGCCACTTTATTCTTAGAACATCGTTTTGAATTGTTTGATAAAATAGTAGATGTTACTCCAGGTGTTGCAGTTTCGTATTTCTCAGATTTTGATAACAGAGCTTTTCCAGGTATTGATTTAGGAGTGAAATTATCGGATAGAATTCGACTTTACAGTAACGTTGGATATACATATAGAGTTCCTACTTATACCGATTTAAATTATAGTGATTTAGAAACTCAAGGGAATCCAAATTTAGAAGCAGAAAGAGCCTTTGCTCAAGAATTAGGATTCAAATATCATGCAAATAAAGTTGATTTTAATGTGGCGTTTTTTAATAGAAACACAGAAAATTTCATTGATTACAGAAGAGCAACTCCCGTTGATTTATGGAGACCTGTTAATATTGATGTTGAAACAAAAGGTTTCGAATCTTCGTTGAAGTATAATTTTTCATTAGGTAAAATTAAAAATCAGCTGAACTTAGGTTATACTTATATTGATGACAATATCAACACGGATTTAATTTCAAA
>JBIKZB010000087.1:0-7009 GCA_044354955.1 Flavobacterium sp.
TAATGCAAAAAAGGTAATTAAAAAAGCACCGTTCTTTAAACGAATAGGCATGAATTATGTTTACAATAGTTTAGATAAGCCTACAAAAAAAGCTAATAAAAAGTTTCAAAATATTTTGGGAAATTCTTTGGAAAAATTTATTAAAAAAAGTTTACCTGAATACGAATCTCCTATTTATTTTAACTCCAGTAATTATGCTAGAACAGGAGAATACATAGTGCTTTATGCTGATTCCACTTATTATAAAACTTTTCCAAATGATCCAGAAAAGATTTGGACACATCATGCTTTTGAACCCTATCTATATTTGACTACGAAGTACAATACAAAAAAACATGATAAGAATAATATTCCACATGCTACCATTGTTAAAATGGAATTAATCAACAAAAATAAATTAGATAGTATAGTTGTTTTTGATAAAGAAAATTCATGGAAAATTATTACTACTTTCAAATTTAAAAATACAAATATAGAATCAAAGACACTTTTAGATTTAACAAACAAAACATACTCCTTATATTGTTATATAGATGGGAAACAAAACGAATTAGGAAAAATATATTTAGAATCAAATAGCAATACTTCAATTCGCATTAACGAAGATAGTATTTTTGAATCGTTACAATATTCAGGTGACCTAGCACCTATTAATAATTTTATTGCGTTTACATTTTACCAACAAAATATTCTCTCGGAGACAATCAAAAAAATGTACTCTCAAACTGATCTTGAAAAACAAATTATTGAAAAAAGAGGATTTATAGTAGAAAAATCTAAAAATTTAATATCCTATGAAAATATTATAGAGGAAACTCTAATAAATTTCGACAGTTTTAGTAAAAATCTACTCGAAAAAAACAAAAAATACCAATATAAAAATTCATTAAATGGAAGCATCGGTAATGAATTTACTTTTAATGATAAAAATGGAAAAAATATTTCGTTAAAAAACTTTGAAGGAAAATATGTGTATTTGGATATTTGGGCAACATGGTGTAAACCTTGTAAAGAAGATTATCCATACCTTGAAGCTTTAGAAGAACATTTTAGTACTGAAAATAAAATTGAAATTATTGCAATAAGTATTGATAAAGACAGTAAAAAATGGTTAGAATATATACTTAAAAATAACAGAAAAGGAAATCAATTACATACTAACCCTAATTCTGACTTTGTCAAATTTTATGAAATTGGAGCATTGCCAAGATACATACTTTTAGATAAAAAAGGATATATAATTAATTCTGATGAAATAAGACCTTCCAATCCAGAATTAATAAAAAAAATAGAAGCAATTATTTTAAACTAAGTTAATTAATAACATTTTACAATTTTTATATATAAATTACTTAAAATCCGAATTGAAATTTCAATTCGGATTTTTTTGTGATATATCTTACAAAAATCAGTTTATATCTCACTAAAAATCACTACATTTGATTGTAATTACAATGCTTCATGAAAAAATATTTCAACAATCTTACTGAAGCTTTACAAAACTTTCTCATCGAAGTAGGAGATCTTTCTTACTTTGCTGGTAGGTTTTTCAAGGAATTTTGGAAACCTCCCTACGAATTCAAGGAATTATTGCGTCAGTGCTTTTATATTGGAAATCGCTCCTTATTATTAGTGAGCGTTACGGGCTTTATTATTGGATTGGTTTTTACCTTACAATCACGTCCAACCTTGCAAGAATTTGGAGCTGTTTCTTGGATGGCTTCTATGGTAAGTGTTTCCATCATTCGCGAAATCGGTCCAATCATCACCGCTTTAATTTGTGCTGGAAGAGTGGGCTCAGGAATTGGTGCCGAACTAGGCTCAATGAAAGTAACCGAACAAATTGATGCCATGGAAGTTTCAGGAACCAATCCGTTTAAATATCTAGTAATTACCCGAATTTTAGCGACCACATTGATGTTGCCATTATTAGTAATTGTGGGTGATTTTATTGCAATTTACGGTTCGTTTTTAGTAGAAAACATCAAAGGAAATGTTTCTTTTACCTTATACTTTAATCAAGTTTTTAATATTTTAGAATACAGCGATATTGTACCCGCAACTCTTAAAACCTTCTTTTTTGGATTTGCCATTGGATTAGTAGGTTGCTACAAAGGTTATTATTGTAAAAAAGGTACAGCTGGCGTAGGAAAAGCAGCTAATGGTGCGGTGGTTTACACTTCTATGTTGCTCTTTATTATAGACTTTGTTGCGGTTTTTGTTACAAACATATTTTACGACATATAGGTATGACAACTTCAATAAAAAAAGCGATTATCAGCATCAAAGACTTGCACAAGCAATTTGGAACCCATGTGGTTTTAGATGGTTTTAATTTGGAACTTTTTGAAGGGGAAAACTTAGTGGTAATGGGAAAATCAGGCTCAGGAAAATCGGTCATGATTAAATGTGTCATTGGATTAGAGCAACCTAATAGTGGTTCAATTTTAGTGATGAATCAAGAAATCAACAACTTAGAACAAGAAGCCTTAGACGAGTTACGCACTGAAATAGGCTTTTTATTTCAAGGAAGTGCATTGTATGATTCTATGTCGGTTCGGGAAAATTTAGAGTTTCCACTGCGTCGTCACACGAAAAAATTTGGCGTAATTGAAGACACTACGCCTTTGGTTATGGAAGCGTTAGAAAGCGTTGGTTTAGCGCATACAATTGATTTGATGCCCAACGAACTTTCGGGTGGTATGAAACGAAGAATTGCCTTAGCCAGAACCTTGATTTTAAAACCTAAAATCATTTTATACGACGAACCCACAACGGGTTTAGACCCAATAACATCAAAAGAAATTGTACTTTTGATGCATTCGATACAAAAACAATACAACACTTCTTCCATTATTATAACTCATGATGTTGATTGTGCAAAAGTCATTGCCAATCGTATGATTTTATTGATAGATGGTGTTAATTATATAGAAGGAACATTTGAAGCATTATCAAGTTCAACCGATCCTAAAGTACAAGCATTTTTTAAATAGTTTAAGTCATGGAAAAATCAGCCTCTCAAAAAATACAACTTGGCATTTTTGTTATCATTGGAACATTAGTTTTCTTAGCTGCCATCTATTTTGTTGGCAACAAGCAAAATATGTTTGGTAACACTTCTACTCTAAAAGCTGTATTTGTAAATGTTAATGGTTTACAAGCCGGAAATAATGTTCGCTATGCAGGTATCGACATTGGGACAGTAAAAGAAATTGAAATGATTAATGACTCCACAATCAATGTGCATATGCTAATTGACAAAAAAATCATGCACCATATTAAGCAAAATGCACTAGCCACTATAAGTTCTGATGGATTAGTGGGAAATATGATTATCAATATTATTCCGGGAGAAGGAAATGCTCCAAAAGTTGAAAGTGGTGATACCATTAAAACTTATAGTCGTATGGGAACTGACGCCATGTTAGAAACGCTGAATGTTACCAATGAAAATGCAGCTTTATTAACCGCAGATTTACTAAAAATAACGAACGAAATCACACAAGGCAAAGGAACTGTTGGACTTTTGATTAGTGATACAATAATGGCTCAAGATTTAAAAGCTACAATGAATTATTTACGACAAACGTCTAAAGGAACTTCTGAATCCGTAGCGAATTTAAACAAACTAATTAATGATTTAAACCGAAAAGACAATGTTATTGGCACACTTAACGATACCGTTGTGGCTAATAAAATGAAGAGAATTATTGTGAATTTAGAAAAATCAAGTGTCGAAATTAATAAAGTAGTAACCAATTTAAACGCAACTATTACCAATGTAAAAGATGGAAAAGGTGCTCTTAATTATTTATCAAACGACCCAAAATTAGTACAACAAATTGATTCTACGATTACCAATGTAAACAAAGCTACTATTAAACTCAACGAAAATTTAGAAGCATTAAAACACAATTTCTTATTCAGAGGCTATTTTAAGAAACAAGCGAAGGAGAAAGCGAAGCAAGGGAAATAGTAATTGAAGCAAATAGTTTTTATTCAGAAAAGTCAAAACCATATATAAATTCATTAAGTAGACCTCCTGAGCTTTCTAACCCAACGATATCCATCAGCTCTTCGTAATAAGTACATATTCTTTCACGATTTTCTGTGTCTAATTTTAAATATATTTTTGAGAATCTATCTAACCCTTTTTCAATCACATTTTGGTATTCTTTATCAGAAGCAATTCCTTTAATCGCAACATTTTGAAAATCTTTAGCCGATTCATTTATCAATTCGGTTAATATTGGTTTCAATTTTTCGTCTCCAATTCCAGGATAAAATATTTTCGAATCTGGTAAAAACTTTTCTTTTAAAATAAATTCTTCAAACTTACTCATAGCAGTTTTTGGCGTGTTAATTTTATTTTGACCACATGAATTAAATGTAGTCAAAAAGATAAATGAAATTAAAAAAGTAACCTTTTTCATTTAGTTGGTTATAAAATTTGTTACAACTATAAATACATTAATTTTAATATGACTTATTTTGTCTGTTCGATAACGCTAAAGTCTCTTGTGTCGAAATGACAAAAATTAAGCCTACAATTTCTCCTTCACCAACTTCAAAACCAATTCAAACTGTTCTTTTTTACTTAGCGAAGAATTATCAATTTCAATAGCATCATCCGCTTTTACAAGTGGCGAATCTTCTCTATACGTATCAATATAATCGCGTTCTTCCACGTTTTGTAGTACTTCTTCAAAAGTTACTCGTTGTCCTTTTTCGACTAATTCGTCAAAGCGGCGTTGTGCTCTAGTTTTCGAACTTGCTGTCATGAATAATTTTAATTCGGCATCTGGAAAAACAACCGTACAAATATCCCTTCCATCCATAACGATACCTTTGTCTTTACCCATTTCTTGCTGTTGTTCTACTAATTTAGCACGCACTTCTGAAATTTCGGCCACTTTACTCACCATGCGAGAAACTTCGATGGTTCTGATTTGGGTTTCAATATTTTCGTTATTCAAATACATTTCAGCAAATCCTAAAGTAGGATTGAATTGAAAACGTAAATTAATCGTTGGTATTTGAGCAATCAAACTGGCTTTGTCTAAATGTGTTTCAGAAACCAAGTTGTGTTGCATCGCAAAATATGCTACAGCGCGATACATTGCACCGGTATCTACATAAACATAACCTAATGCTGCAGCCAATTGCTTAGCCAATGTACTTTTTCCTGTTGACGAAAAACCGTCGATTGCTATGGTAATTTTTTTCATGTTAATTAATAGTTGATACTATTCTAAAATTTTATCTTACAATAATTTTTTTATTCTTAATCACTTCATTTGAAAAATGATATTCAAACAAATATTCACAATAAGAATCACATAAAGTACCTGATTCAAATGAAGGACTAACATATATAGTATCATTAGAATACTTTACATCATCCTTTGGCGTTTGACAACAATCAGAATAAATATTAAACTTAATAACTGTTGAATCATTCAAAACCTGTTTTTCAAAATTTCTTATACTTGAGCTATACTTTTCAACAGTATCGTAATTTGGATGATGCAATGGAGAACCATCTTCTGCCATATTAATATCTTTACCATTAAAAGAATAATCTTTGTTTAAATCATCACAAGAAAAAATTAAAAATGACAAGATTAGTAATATAAAATTTTTCATTAAAATCCTTTTTTAAATTTAAATAGAGAACAATTAGTAAATGATTAAAACATATTTAAGCTAATCACTAATTACTTTTCACTAATCACTCAATTTCTACTCCAAATCAATCATCAAACCAAACAAACTGGTATTGGCTGCCACGGTATATCTTGAATACGAATAATCAAATTTAACCTTTCCAAATCGAATTCCAAAACCAACGGAGATTCCTGAGAAATTTCGTTGCTCTAAAATTCGTAACTCTTCGCTTCTTCTAAAATTATAGCCTAATCGTATATTAAATCCCTTTTCTGGAAACAATTCGGCACCTAAAATCAAATGTCGTAAAGCGTTGTTAAAAAAAGACACTTTTTCTTCAGTTGTACCTCCGTCTATATTACTCTCTGCCCTATTTGGATTTGAAAAAGCTATATTCCATTGTTGTAAATTTTCAAAGGTCATATGCCAACGGATGGGAACATTCTCCATCAATTGTGAAATTCCAGCATCTATAGCTAAAGGGAGTTTTTCATTGGTATCTTCATAAGGTTTGATTTGAAATCCTAAATTTCTAACCGTTAAACCATAATTAATGTCGTTATCATAATCAACATATAAAAATCCCAAATCTACTGCAGCGCCCCATGAATTATAACTTTCTAAAGTAGAAGAAATTAATTTTGCGTTGGCACCCACATACATGTCTGTCCATGGCAAATTATAAGCATATCCAAACGACAAAGCAGCTTCACTCCCTGTAAAATCAGATGTTTGGTTGCCTAATTCGTCTCTTCCTTCAAAAGTTCCGTAATTAATGTAACTAATTCCAGCGTGAAAGGTTTGTAAATGTCGGTCATAATTATACGCGTAAGCAGCCGTTCCATAGGACACTTCGCCATAATAACTTCCGTAATTTGCAGATAATCGATTGTGCATTTTCGCATTAATTGTAGCCGGATTATAAAACGCTTGATTTACATCGTAATCAACTACTGTAACCGTTTTTCCACCTAAAGCTGCTTGTCTTGGCGATTGCGCTAAGTTTAAAAACTGATATACACTTTTACCACCTATTTGACTAAAAGTAGTAGTCGATAGTAGCAATAGAAAAAATAATATCGTTTTCTTGAGCATTTTATGGTGTTAATCTTACTTATAACGCAACTGCGAAGATAAAATTATATCAGATAGTAAACAAAAAAAGAACTCTCAATAAATGAATTAATGAGAGTTCTTATTGGTATACTATTTAATTCCTAGTATTTATTTTTTAATTTCTAGTGATTTTGAATTTTTTACCTTTTGTTGGGTAATGGCAATATCTAAAACTTCGCTCATTTTATCCACATAATGGAACTTTAAACCTTCAATGTAGTTT
>JBIKZB010000088.1:0-6978 GCA_044354955.1 Flavobacterium sp.
AATAAGCATTAATAATAAAAATACATGGAATAGTGTTTTTGAGTTCTTTGAAGCAAAAATGGACGCTTTTGAACGTTTTTTCTATGAAAATGAAGACTATATTAAAGATTTAGAAATTAATACCTAATTAAAATATTTTGTAATTTAGTTAACACTTTATTTGAATGCTTACCTTTAAATTTGAAAAAACTGTTAGCTATGAAAAAAATATGTTTATTGTTACTTGTTATAACATTTCAATCGTGCCAATCACAATCTAAAGAACCTAAAACCATGAATTCAAATTCTAAAAAAACAGAAGCGCAATGGAAAGTTGAGCTTACTCCAGAGCAATATGAAGTTTTAAGAAACAAAGGAACTGAAAGAGCTTTTACTGGAGAATATTGGGATCATTTTGAAAAAGGAAAATACGTTTGTGCAGGTTGTGGTAATGAATTATTTACATCAGACACCAAATTTGATTCGCACTGTGGTTGGCCTTCGTTTGATAAAGCGATTAAAGGATCGGTAAAATATGTTCAAGATTTGAGCTATGGCATGGTGCGAACAGAAGTATTGTGTGCAAAATGTGATGGTCATTTAGGACATATTTTTGATGATGGTCCAAAAGAAACTACAGGCCAACGTTTTTGCATGAACTCCGTTTCTATAAAATTTGTTCCAGAAACAAAATAGTGAGTATGTTAATTCAAAATATAAAAAACAATTTTTTAGAAAACATTGAATTGCTTCGTCAACTAACAAATAATGAATATACGCAACAAAATCCTGAGCTAAGTAATGCAACTATTGGTGAACACATGCGGCATATTATTGAATTGTTTGGTTGTTTAATAGAAAACTATGAAAATGGAATAATCAATTATGACAAAAGAAAACGAGATATTTTAATTCAAACCAATAAAAATAATGCGATTTCAATACTTGAAAAATATCTTGATGAATTAAACAAACCTAATAAATCTCTTTCATTAATTCATAATTGTTACAGTACATTTGAATTACTTCCAACGAATTATTTTAGAGAATTAATATATAATTTAGAGCACAGCATTCATCATCAAGCACTTATAAAAGTGGCTTTACATAACTTACCTCATATCAAGGTTGCTGATGCATTTGGAATTGCACCTTCAACTCTCGAATATCGAAAACAATGTGTACAGTAACATTTATTCCAACAAATCAAGGTTGCATAATTACATCCAATAGAGATGAAAAAATAAGCCGTGCAAAAGCAATTTCCCCTCAAGAATATGAAATCGACGGAAAAAAAATTATATTTCCTAAAGATCCAAAAGCAGGCGGAACTTGGATAGCACATACCAATAATAAAATTGTGGTTTTGTTAAATGGTGCAAAAGAAAAGCACATAGCAAAACCTGCCTACAGAAAAAGTAGAGGTTTAATCGTATTAGAAATTGCGAGTGGAAATGATAGTTTAGAACTCTGGAAAAACATAGATTTAACAGAAATTGAACCTTTTACTATTGTGCTTTTTGAGAACAATAAACTATACCAACTTCAATGGAATGAATTCGAAAAAAGTTTAGAAGAGTTATCCATTTCAGAACATCATATTTGGTCTTCTTCTACCCTATATTCGAAAGAAATTAGAACCGAAAGAGCCAAATGGTTTGCTGATTTCAGGCTTAAAAACACCAATCCAAACGGTAATGATATTTTGAATTTTCATCAATTTACCGAATCTGAAAATAAAGAATTTGGCTTGCAGATTAATCGCAATAACAAATTAAAAACGATAAGTATTACACAATGTATAGTTATTAATTCTATGATAGAAATGGTTTATTTGGATTTATACAATTAATAGAATGACAAAATTTAATCTTTTTCTTCACAAACTAACGCATTGGGAATATTGGCCATACCAAATAGTATATTTTCCAGTTTATTTTCAATATTTGTATTATGTCATAAGAACGCGTTCGTTTTTTTATTTTAATGCTTCAAATCCTTCTATAAAAAATGGTGGCTTCTTTATGGAATCAAAAAAAGAAATTTACGATTTAATTCCGCCACAATATTATCCAAAAACCCTTTTAATAAATCCATCAGAAAATTTAGCCTCAATTATTGAGAAAATAAATGCCACTAACATAACCTATCCATTAATTGTAAAGCCCAATATTGGATTGAGAGGAACAGCTGTAAAAAAAATATACAATACTGAAGAATTAGAAAATTACGTTAAAAAAGCAAAATTTAATATTTTAATCCAAGAATTAATTCCCTACGAGAAGGAAATTGGACTTTTCTATGTTAAATTACCAAACGAAGAAGGAAAAATAACAGGAATAGTATCTAAAGAATTTATGATTCTTACCGGAAATGGGAAAAACACTATACGTGAATTATTACATCAAGACAAGCGCTATTTATTGCAATTAGAATCGTTAGAAGAAGAATATAAACACAAAATAAACACTATATTAAAAGACGGAGAAACTATCAATTTGGTTCCGTATGGCAATCATTGTCGGGGTACAAAATTTGTAGATGCAAGCGATAAAATTTCACCTGATATGACTGCTAGTTTTAATAAAATTTGCAGTCAAATTGATGGTTTTTATTTTGGTCGAATGGACATTATGTTTTCTAATTTTGATGATTTAGCACGAGGTGAAAATTTCCAAATTGTTGAAATAAATGGTGCAATTAGTGAACCAACTCACATGTATGACCCAAAACACAGTCTATTGTTTGGTTGGAAAGAACTTACTCGGCATTTTCACTACATGTATCTAATTAGCAAAAACAATCATAAAAATGGCGCAAAATACTTGACTTTCAGTGAAGGAGTTCAAGAATTTAAAAATCACCACAAACACTATGATGCTATTTTAGAGTTCTAATTTTTTTTAATGTTAAAAATGAATGATTTTTAAGAAAATCAACACAAAAAATCGAAATAAAATTTATATTTGATAAAATTTATTCCTACATGAAAAACATATTCTTATCCCTTTTAATCATTGGTTTCACTACTGGTTTTTCACAAACCAAAAAAGACTACACGTTTGCTTATGCTACAGATTCAATTTTAAGCCAAGGATTTGCTTACTATCAAAAAGAACAATACAATGATGCCGTAACAGAATTTCAGAAAATTGCTAAGAGCGACCCAAAATATTTGGTTGCTCAATATGAAATTGCGCTATCATTGTTTTCAGACAATAAAAAAGAACTTCTTTTAAGTCATTTAGAAAACTTGCATAAAGAAGGAAAAATGAAAGATTATCCAAGCTTATACACTCTTTTTGGCACTTATTATAGCGACGAGAAAGAATATGAAAAATCTGAAAAAATATTTAATGAAGGCGCAGAATACTTAAGTAACTCTTCCAATTTCTTATACAATCAGGCTATTTTATACTTGAGAAAAGAAGAAAATCAAAAAAGTGCTGATATTTTGAAAAAAGTTGTGACGATAAATCCCAATTTAGCTTCAGCTCATTATTTCTTGGGAGCCATAGCTCTAGAAAACGGTGATATTGTTGAAGGAAGTTTGGCGTTATTAAGCTACTTAGCAATTGCTCCAACAGGAAAATATGCCAATGAAGCGGTACTAAAATTGAATAGTAAATTTGGGGAAAACTTCCTTACTAAAGGAAAAGTAGTTTTTTCTAACAGCGGTGATAATTATGAAGAATTAGAAACCATCTTAAGAAATCAACTTCCATTAAGAAAAGGCTATAAATTAAAAACAGAGATAGACGATGTAATCATGCGTCAAATGCAAGCTATAATGGAATATAGTTTGGAACATAAAATGGAGAATGGCTTTTTTGAAACTACTTATATGCCATGGGTTAAAGATTTGGTTTCAAAAAATCAATTTGAAGGTTTTAGCTACTACATGCTACTTGGATTAGAAGAAAATTTAGGCAAAGAACTTTCAAAACATAAAAAACTGATTACAACTTTCTACGAGAAATATTATATGGTAGATTTTTGGAATCATTTTGCTAAAAGAAATTTAGATCATTTTGGAACCAAACAAGATGTAGTGATTTACTTAACTGATGGAAGACCATTTATTATGGGGCCAATAGTAAACAATAAAAAAGAAGGTAAATTTAAACTTTTAGGCGAAAACGGAAATGTTGAAGGTGAATTGTTCCTAAAAAATGACGAATTAGAAGGCGTACAAAAATATTTTGACGATAAGGGAAACCTTGAAATGGAGAAAACGTTTAGTGCGGGAAAATTACATGGAGAAAAAAAAGAATATTATTCCAATGGAAACATCAGTGTAATTGAAAATTATAAAGATGATGTATTACATGGAGTAAGTTCAACATTTCATTTAAATGGCGGAAAAAATTGTGAACTTAATTTTACAAATGGTGAAAGAGACGGAGCTTTAACTTGTTATTATCCTAATGGAACTAAAAGCAGCTTAATTACCTATTCCAACGGAAAATTAGACGGTCCTTACACATTATACAATGAACTTGGCGATATTACTGTGGAAACAACATACAAAAACGATGAAATCGATGGTAAATACATGCAGTATTTTGATGGGAAAATAATTAAAGCTGAAGGGAATTATAGCAATGGAAAAAATCAAGGGAGTTATAAAAAATACTATGCTAATAAGAAATTAGAGTTTGAAAGTTTTTATACCAATGGAAAAATCACCAAAACCATAAACTATTTCTTCAACGGCTTACAATCTTCTGAACTTATTTTTAATGATAAAGAAGAATTAGAATCATACAGTTATTTCGATCCTAAAGGTCAAAAATATTTTGAAGAAAAATACAAAAGTGGTGAGTTAAAATCTGGATTACAATATTTAAATTCAAATCCAAAACCTATTGAAATTAACCTTACTAAAAAAGCATTTAGTGTTTCCAGTTTAGACAACAACAAACAAATTACTGGATTTTTTGAAAAAGGTAAAAAAACAGGCGAATGGAATTATTACTTTACGAATGGAAATTTAAAAATTAAAGAAAATTACGCTAATGGAATGCAAACAGGCATGAGTCATTCTTATAACAATAGAGGGCAATTAGCTACAATTTCTCATTATGTAAATGATGCGTTAAATGGCGTTTTTGAAATTTATGATAGTGGCGTATTAAGTGAAGTTTCCTATTATTCAAACGGTACACAAAACGGACCTTACACTACGTATTATGCCGATGGTACATTAAAAACAGAAGGCTTTCTTGTAGATGGAGAAATCAATCACACTAAAACAAATTACAGACAATCTGGAAAACTTTCTCAAATTTCAAAATTTACTGATGGGGAAATTATTACAACTACAAGCTACGACAATAATGGAAAAAAAGAATTTGAATTAGATTACAAAAACAAATCTGGAAAAGTTAATTTGAGTTTGAATAACGGAGCTACAACGCAGGAATTTGAAATGATGAATGGAAATTACAACGGTAAATTTACATCAAAAGACAAATTAGATACCAAAATTTCAGAATTCAATTACGTCAACGGAAAACTTAATAACAGCTATAAATATTACAGTCCATATGGCACTTTAATGTTTGAAAGAAATTACTACTGTGGTTTAATAAATGGAACCGATGTTCAATATGATTTAGTTGGTAATTTAAGAATTACAAGTGAATATACCTTTGGGAACGACAATGGTAAAACAATTCGTTACTACCATAACAAATCTAAAATGTTTGAATACAACGAATTAGATGGCTTAACTGATGGAGAATATATTTATTACAATCAAAAAGGAGAACCTATCTTAAAAGTTGATTATGAAAGTAATGCAGTAGTAAGTTATTCAACTTTAAATAAAACAGGAGGATTCTCAGAAAAAATCAAAACACCTACAGAAAGTGCTGAAATTACATCAATGTATCCTAATGGAAAAGTGGCTATAAAAGTAAACTATGTTAAAGGAAATATCGATGGCAAACTAATCATAAACAATATTGAGGGAAGAGTAGAATATGAAGCTAATTATAAAAATGGCTTGTTCGAAGGAGAGCGTACCGAATACTATTCGAATGGAAAAGTATACAAAAAAGAAAATTTGAAAAACGGAGATTTTGAAGGCGTTCATACTTATTTCAAAGAAGACGGAAAACCATGGTTAACTGCAAATTATAAAAATGATGAGCTTCATGGCGACTTGTTAATATATACTAACGGTGTTTTAGTACTAACAAAAAAATATGATTCAGATGAATTGGTTGACATCATTAAATAATAAAAGGCTAATTTGTTTACTTGTTGGATTAGCTTCCATAAGCATTCAAGCACAGCAAACCTATCAGGATTATAAAAAAGAATATCCCGATTTTAACGAAGTAGTTCTATTAGATTATCAAGGATACGATATTTCTATTGAGAATAAAAAGCTAAAAATTATTCAAAATACTTCTTTTGAATCTATGATTTTATCTGAAAATGGTATTCATAATAATCAAGAATCGTTTACCTATTCTGAATTGGTAAAATTATTAGAATATGAAGCTTTCTCAGTTGTAAATACTAATGGCAAAGAGAAAAAAATTAAAGTCACACAGTCTACAGAAAAGAACTCAAGTAGTAGTTCCGTTTTTTTTGACGATATAAAAGAACGACAACTTGTTTTTCCAAATTTAGAAACCGGAGCTAAAAAAGTATACCATTACAAACGCGAATTTGTAGATCCTTTTCTACTTCACAAATACATGTTTATTGGAGGTTTCCCAATTAAAAATGCCACATTTGAAGTAAAAACCGATAAAAATGTAAACATTGGATTCAAAATTTTTAACGATCCAAATAATACCATTCAATTTAAAAAGACTGAAGTAAAAGGAAAAATAGTTTACACTTGGACATTAAAAGACGTAAAAGGATTCAAATTTGAATCAAATAGTCCCGGAATATTACATTCGGCTCCCCATATTGATATTTTCGTAAAAGACTACACAATAAACGATAAAAAAACAGTGGTTTTAGATGATGTTTCAT
>JBIKZB010000089.1:0-6918 GCA_044354955.1 Flavobacterium sp.
ACCCAGCTGCCCTAGCTTACTTAGATTATTTAAAAAAGGAAAAAGAAGCCATAATTCATTCCAAATTTAGTTGGTATGAGACGATGTAAACTTATTTTAGGACGTGATAAATCACTTTCATTAAATTAAATAATTTTAAAACTAAACAATAACTGTTTTGCTAATACAAAATATATCGAGGACTATATAATAGAATTGTTTTCATCAGTTCTCGATACATTTTGCATTTGTAAATCTAAGTCTTTCCAAATCCATAACACTCGAAGTGACGGTAGTGGGATTAGGAGCTAAAAAGACGTATGAAGAATAGCTAAGAAACAATTGAAACTTAATCACTCAGCCGTCATTTCGAGTGATTTTTAAAAGAAAAAATGCTAATTTTTGCTTTTAAAAATTGTATCGAGAACTATAGAAGCAAAAAAAAGACACCCGAAAGTGTCTTTTAATTCTTTTAATCATCGATTTCAGGATAACAATCGATGTGTTTAGTCAAATAATTTATATTACAAAAACTGAAACGCTCTGTGTAACTCTCTTAACGCAATCCACTTCAATAAAAACTCAGTGACCCTCGGTGTAAAATCTATGATGCTATGTGTTTAAAATCTAATAAGCTAAAAGCTCTTTCAATTCTGTTTCAAATCTAACCCTTGGTAAATATTGATCTTCTAACGACTTCATAAACGGAATAGCCGATTCTAAACTTCCAACTCTTCTAACTGGAGCATCTAAATGTTCGAAGCAGTTTTCCATAATCATAGCCGAAATATCGCTGGCAACACCACCAAATAAAGTATCTTCTTGTAAAATGATGACTTTATTGGTTTTCTTAACTGAAGCGTAAATCGCATCCCAATCCATTGGTTGTAATGTTCTTAAATCCAATAAATCTGCTTTGATTTCAGGGTTTTTAGCTAAAGTTTCTAAAGCCCAATGAACGCCTGCTCCAAACGAAATTATTGTAACATCCGTTCCTTCTTTAATCAATGATGCCTTTCCAAAAGGTAATGTGTAATAATCTTTTGGCACATCTTGATACACACTTCTATACAATTGTTTGTGTTCGAAGAATAATACTGGATTTGGATCATTAATTGCGGTATTCAATAACCCTTTTGCATCATAAGGAAACGCTGGATACACTACTTTTAACCCCGGAGTTTTGGTAAACCAAGCTTCGTTTGTTTGCGAATGGAAAGGTCCCGCTTGCGTACCACCACCGCAAGGCATACGCACCACTACATCCGACTTTTCTTGCCATCTGTAATGTTGCTTCGCTAATAAGTTTACGATTGGATTAAAACCGGTTGAAACGAAATCTGCAAATTGCATTTCCATTACCGCTTTAAATCCGTTTATTGATAATCCGTTAGCGGCTGAAACTACAGCACTTTCACAGATTGGTGTATTTCTGACTCTTTCTTTTCCAAATTGCGCTACTAATCCGTCGGTAATTTTGAAAGCACCACCGTATTCAGCAATATCTTGTCCCATAATTACCAAATTCTCATGGCGTTCCATCGACTGACGTAGACCATTCGAAATCGCATCAATCACACGGATATTTTCTACTTCTGAAGAAGGATTGAATGCTTCAAACTCATATGGCTGATAAACATCTCCCAATTCTTCTTCCAAAGAAGCTACGATTTCTGGCTCTTCTTGCACTTTCGCCCAATCCGTATCAATTTCTTTCTTAATTTCAGCTCTAATAGCTTCATCTTCTTCTTCTGATAAAACTGCTGTAGCTTTTAAGTAGTTTCTATAATTTTCTACTGGGTCTTTGATTGCCCACATGTCCATTAATTCTTGCGGAACGTATTTTGTTCCACTTGCTTCTTCATGTCCACGCATTCTAAACGTTTTGAACTCCAATAAAACTGGACGCGGATTTTCAACCATAGAAGCTTTTAATTCCGAAATCAAATGCACTACTTCTAATAAATTATTTCCGTCAACCACATGGCTTTCCATTCCATAACCTACACCTTTATCGGCAAGGTTTTCACAACGGTATTGTTCGTTTGTTGGTGTTGATAATCCGTAACCATTATTTTCAATAACGAATAAAACCGGTAATTCCCAAACAGCAGCAATATTCAATGCTTCGTGAAAATCGCCTTCTGAAGTAGCGCCTTCACCTGTAAAAACAGCAGTTACTTTTCCGTTCTTTCTTAATTTATTGGCTAAAGCGATTCCGTCTGCAATCCCTAATTGAGGACCTAAATGCGAAATCATTCCAATAATCTTATATTCTTGCGTTCCAAAGTGGAAACTTCTATCACGACCTTTAGTAAATCCGTTTTTCTTGCCTTGCCATTGCGAAAATAAACGTTGCAACGGAATATCACGCGTAGTAAATACTCCTAAATTACGGTGCATTGGTAATATATATTCATCTTTATCCAAAACCGAAGTTATCCCCACAGAAATAGCTTCTTGCCCAATTCCAGAAAACCATTTTGATACTTTTCCCTGACGGATTAGAATCAACATTTTCTCTTCAATTAAACGCGGTTTTAAGATTTTCTTATATAAATCAAGTAGTTGCGGATTTGATAATTCTTTTCTTTCAAAGTTCATGATAGTGGAACGATTAAATTTTGCTCAAAAGTAATAAAAATAACATTTTGAAAGCGAATTGTTATAAAAAAAGATGAGACAAATTTTAAGTGCAAGAACAATTTCAAGTTTAAACGCAATGAGCAAAAAGCAAAAATTTTAAAGATTTGGAAAATTATCTCTAGTTACTTTTCCCTTTTTACTTTTCCCTTTTTACTTCCCCAATTTATTAACAACTTTACTCATTCACAATTAAAATATTTAATTACATTTGTATTCACTTGGGTTACTACCCTAAATGATTTAATAATAACAAAGCTTAAGTATGCAACAAATTCCTAGTGTTGACTTACGTGATTTCCTGTCGGATGATCCGGCACGTAAACAAAAATTTGTAAATGAAATCGGAAAAGCCTACGAAGAAATCGGATTCGTAGCATTAAAAGGTCATTTTTTAGATGATAAATTAGTTGAAGGATTGTATTCCGAAGTGCGTAACTTTTTTACACTTCCTTTAGAAACCAAAGCAAAATACGAAATCCCAGGCATTGGCGGACAACGCGGTTATGTTTCTTTCGGTAAAGAACATGCTAAAGGTCGCTCTGCTGGAGATTTAAAAGAGTTTTGGCATTTTGGACAATACGTTAGCAAAGATTCAAAATATGCTAGCGAATATCCAGATAACGTGGAAGTAACCGAATTACCTAATTTCAACGAAATAGGTAAAGAAGCGTACCAAATGTTAGAAAAAACAGGGGTTTATGTATTAAGAGCGTTAGCAATTTACATTGGTTTAGACGAATTCTACTTTGATAAATACATCAAAGATGGAAACAGTATTTTACGTCCAATCCACTACCCACCTATTACTGACGAACCTAAAGACGGAGCTGTTCGTGCAGCAGCACATGGCGACATCAACTTGATTACCTTATTAATGGGAGCGCAAGGAAAAGGATTACAAGTACAAAATCACAACGGCGAATGGATTGATGCTATGGCACAACCAGACGAATTAATGATTAACGTAGGAGATATGTTATCAAGACACACCAACAACAAGTTGAAATCAACGATTCACCAAGTGGTAAATCCACCAAGAGAATTATGGGGTTCTTCTCGTTATTCAATTCCGTTTTTCATGCATCCAGTAAGCGACATGAGTTTAAATTGCTTACCAGAATGTATCGATGAAAACAATCCAAAATTATATGAAGATATCACAGCTGGTGACTTCTTATATGAGCGTTTGGTAGAACTAGGGTTGATTAAGAAATAAAGGAAATAAAATTCCAATAAATAAAATTCCAAATTCCAAGTAACGCTGGGGTTTGGTTTTTTGTTTAAAGATTGAAATAATTACACGCCATATTAGCAAGCGGATAAAACGGATTTACTTCGTAAAACGCAGATAAAAACAGATTATAAACCATTAAAAAATGAATATATGCACTTATTACATCAAGATTTAACATCGTTAATTTTAAAAACTTTTTACGAAATATATAATGAATTAGGTTATGGTTTTCTTGAAAAAGTTTATCAAAATGCTTTATTGATTGAGTTAAGAAAAAAAGGACTTGAAGCATCTCCAAATAAAAAAATTAAAGTTTATTATAAAGGAGAAAATGTTGGCGATTATTATGCAGATATAATTGTAAATGATACAATTATATTAGAATTAAAAGCAGCTGATTATATTTTAGAAAAGTTTGAAAATCAATTACTCAATTACTTAAAAGGAACAGATTGTGAAGTAGGTCTTTTATTAAACTTTGGAAAGAAACCCGAATTCAGAAGAAAAATTTACGAAAACAAAAGAAAGAACAGAAAAAATCAGTTTTAATTCGCGCTTCGCATCAGCGAATCCGTTTTATCCGCGTGCTAAAATATGGACTTACAAGAACAATTAAAAAAACTTTTCCCTAACCACGAAGTTTCTAACGAACCAGAAATTATCGAGGAAAATCCTCATGAATTATTCGTTCAAAAAGAACCAATGATTTGCAAATACGAAAAGCGTAAAGGGAAACCCACCACGATTATTTCAGGATATGAAGGTGAAGACGAAGATTTTAAAATATTAGCGAAAGAAATCAAAAGCAAATTAGCGGTGGGTGGCACGTTTAAAGAGGGTGAAATCATTATTCAAGGTGATTATCGTGATAAAATCATGAAAATATTACAAGATAAAGGATTTAAAACAAAACGAGTGGGAGGATAAAGCCCCCTAACCCCCAAAGGGGGAATAAATAATGTAAAAAGAATAAAATAATTGAGTTATTAATTTAATTTCTGTATATTAGTACCTTTAAATACTGTATTATGGAAATTTTTAAAGGTCAAAACATACTGAATCTTGTAAAAGAATTACCAAATGATGATGCTTGCAAGGCATATTTGAGCAAAATCAAATGGATGGATGGTTTTAAATGTTCAAAATGTGGTTCAGAAAAGGGATGTGAAAAGGCAGGATATAATTATCATTGTTATTCTTGTAACCATGTTGAAAGTTCAACGGCAAATACACTTTTTCATAAGGTAAAATTTGGATTGCAAAAAGCATTTTTAATTGTTTTTGAGATGACCACTTCAACTAAAAGTATGTCAAGTGTTCAAGTTGGTAAACGTTATGGAATAAGTCAGACCACAGCTTGGTTTTTTATGCAGAAAGTGCGTGTTGCTATGCAAAGCAGTCAAAAATATCCTTTGTCACAAATTGTTCATGTTGATGAATTTGTAGTTGGTGGAAAGGAAGATGGAAAACAAGGAAGAAGTTATGACACAAAAAAGACAAAGGCAGTCATAGCAGTTGAATTAACAGATAAGAACAAAGTTAAGCGTGTTTATATAAAATCAATTGATGATTATTCTGCTAAATCATTAACACCAATTTTTGAGGAACATATTAGCACAAGTGCCAAAATATTTACAGATAAATGGAGGGGTTATTCACCTTTGAAATCAAAGTATAATATTGAGCAAAGAGAAAGCAAAAACGGAAAGAATTTTAAAGAAATGCACGTTGTAATACATCAAATTAAATCTTGGATAAGAACAGTTCCTACTCATGTTAGTAAAAAACATATTCAATCCTATTTCGACGAATTTTCTTTTAGGATTAACAGGTCAATTTTTAAGGAAACTATATTTCACAAGACAATTGAAAGAATGATTATTACATTACCAATTAATCAAAAACAAATAGTACAGAAACTAACTGTATAACTCAATAAAATAATATTAATAACTATCTCATATTTTACTTTAAAATAATAGTGATAATTTAAAACCTATTGACCCCTAATAGGATTCCCCCTTCGGGGGTTAGGGGGCTAAAATGATAGCAGCATCAGAATTAATATTAAATCCAGACGGAAGTGTATACCACATTAACTTAAAACCAGGACAAGTAGCTAACGACATTATATTCGTTGGTGACCAAAATCGTGTAGATAAAATCACAAAACACTTCGATTCGATTGAGTTTAGCACGCAAAAACGTGAATTTAAAACGCAAACCGGAACTTACAAAGGCAAAAGAATTACCGTAATGTCTTCAGGAATTGGTCCTGACAATATCGACATCGTAATGAACGAATTAGACGCTTTGGTAAATGTTGATTTAGAAACCAGAACGGTTAAAAAAGAATTGACTTCATTAAACATTATACGTATCGGAACTTCGGGTTCATTACAAGCGAATATTCCTTGTGACAGCATTGTAATGAGTCAGTATGGTTTAGGATTAGATAATATGCTTCGCTCCTATTTAATTGACGAAATTTCGGAAACTGAAATGGAAGAAGCGTTTATCAAGCAAACAAATTGGGACATGAGAAAAGGTCGTCCATACGTAATTGCAGGAAGTAAAACGTTAGAACAAAGATTAGAAAGCGATAAAATTTTCAAAGGATTCACAGGAACCGCTGGCGGATTTTACGGTCCACAAGGTCGTGTGGTGCGTTTAGGAATTCAAGATCCTGAATTAAATTCTAAAATGGATAGTTTCAATTTTAATGGTGTACAAATGACCAATTTAGAAATGGAAACTGGAGCTATTTATGGTTTAGGAAAACTACTAGGTCACAACTGTTTATCATTAAATGCTATCATTGCTAACCGTGCAACCAGAACTTTCAGTGAAGACCCATACAAATCTGTAAATGAATTAATTGAATACACTTTAAATAAGTTGGCGGAATAGTTAAAACTTCAATATTCGTTGTTTAAAATTGACTATTTCAAGTTTAAATGTTGAATATAGAATAACGAATGTTAAATGATGAAATTATAAAATGGATTTAATACTCGAAACACCCAGACTAATCCTAAGAGAAATGCGTCATGAAGATG
>JBIKZB010000090.1:0-6909 GCA_044354955.1 Flavobacterium sp.
TTCCCCAAAGTGTTTTCCTAAATAACGATTGGCTGCTCCTCCAAATAACAAATCCGTTTTTGGTGTTCTATAATTTAATGAAAAAGTAGCTCCAAAAAAATCGTTATCTAACCAACGCTTTCTGACTAAATCTGAAATCGAATTCCCATTAAAATCAGGTAAATTGTAATCGGTTAAATCTTCATCTTCTTTGTATTGTTCAAAATAACCTTTTCCAATCGTGTAATGCAATGCTGCGTTTGAAATCCACTTTTCTGTCCACTTTTCTGTCCAATGCAATTGAAAATGATTTTGCCAATAATTATCAGTCTCATTATCATAGAATTGCACATTTCCAAATTCATCTGTATACATTCCTGCAGGATTGAATGTACGGTCATTTTTTAATTTTTCTGGATCTTCAATTCCGTACCACGCTTGATAGGTTTTTTGTTTGCCTCCAAAAGCTAAAAATTTCACTTGTGATTGCTCAGTAATATAATTGGTGTTAAAAAAATAACCAAACATATTTGATGTTGCTCTGTCAATAAATCCATCTGATGCTATATTAGAAATTCGTGCATTCATTTCAAAATTGTTATGCAAGCCTGTTCCAAAAGCTATCGTATGTTTTCGAGTAGCAAAACTCCCTACTGAATTTGAAACCTCAGCATAAGCTTTTTCTTGAAATGATTTGGTTTGCATATTTAAACTCGCACCAAAAGCTCCAGCTCCGTTTGTTGAAGTTCCTACTCCTCGCTGTAGCTGAACACTTTCTAAAGAAGAAGCAAAGTCGGGTAAATTCACAAAAAAGGTTCCTTGACTTTCACTATCGTTAAAGGGAACACCGTTTAAAGTGACATTGATTCGAGAACCATCAGCACCACGAACTCTCATATAAGTATAACCTACACCATTTCCAGCATCGGTTGTACTAACTACAGATGGCAAATATTGCAACAATACCGGCACATCTTGACCTAAATTTCTTGGTGCAATTTCTTCTTTTGAATGATTTGTGTAGGTGATTGGGTTTTTATCTTTTGCTCTTACAGAAGAAACTGTAACTTCTTTTAGTTCAGTTGTTTTTAGACTGTCTTTAGGTTTTTCTTGTGAAAAAGAAAAAAGAGAAAAGAAAATAAAAAATAGACTTAAATAAGCCTTTGTACTTTGTACTTTGTACCTTGTACTTTGTTTTAGTAAAGTTTTCATTCGTAAAATAAATACGAATAAAAGGGGCAATTACTCTTGGTTAAAAATTAAATTTGATACTCTTCAACGCCAATAAACGTGCACATTTATTTTTGTCAATTCCCTAAACAGCATTATCTGTTCTAGGTTCTATGGGTATGATCTCAGCTCGTTATTTAGAGCACCCCTTTGAGACGTGACAAAGATAAAGCAATATCAATTACAATTGCAATACAAAAATTCAATTTATTTCATTTTTATTGAACTTGACTTTTGAATTTGTTATTGAAATTTAATAGTTTGGCTTTTTTCTGTTTTGTTTTAAAACGCTCATTACTTTTTTAGCATTGAGGCGTTTTTCTTTTACTGCTCTTGGAATTTTAGTTTCTTTTCTTTCTTTTGAAATTATTAAAGCATTTTCAAGCAACTTAAAACATTTTTTTTTGACTTTTTCTTTATTTTTTAATTGGCTTCTGTCTTCTTGGCTTGTTATAATTAATATGCCTTCTTGTGTAAGTTTGGTAGCTATTTTAGTTTGAAGTAATTGTTTCTCTTCCTCTTTTAATCCTTTTGAATTGACTAAATCGAAAGTAAGCACCACTTTTGAAGACACTTTATTTACATTTTGCCCACCTGCCCCACTGCTCCTCACTGCTTTAAATGAAAACTCAGATGCGATAATTGATTTATCCATTGTCAGGTTGATGTGACGATTTTAACAAGTCGTTTACTGTTTTAACTGGATTAAAAGTTTCTAAAGGCACCTCAACAAAAATTGTAGTCCATTTAGCCATAGCACCATTCCACAATCCCGGCAATTCGAATGCTTTTATAGATTTTCCGTCTTTTGTTTTTTCTGTAATAAATGCCGTTTTTGGATCTACAAATTGAGTTAAATCAAATTTTTCGCCTTTATAATTTTTCACACCACAAACAATATCAACCGGATTAAAATGTGTAGCTTTTTTAGCGATTTTCTTTTGGGTTTTGTTGTTGGTATCTATTTGAGACGATTCAACTATTTGAAGCGTATGTCGGCCTTTTTCATCTTGCACCCAAAATGGCCCACCGCCAGGTTCACCTTCATTCTTAACCATTCCACAAACACGAATTGGACGGTTTAATACTTTGATTAAATATTCAATTTTATAGGCTGTTTGAAAATAATTAAATTCCTCTGGCAATGGAAATGCTGCTTTATTTTCGGCAAAATCTTTAATTTCGGTTATTTCAGTTTCTGTTAAATTTTCTTTATAAAGTTTATTTAAATAATCAAAAATTTGATATTGCATTCTAAACAATACACCGCCTAATAATTTCTTGTATAGCGTTATAACATCTGAATGATTTTGAGAAACATTGTCTATGTTTTTAATATAAATCACATCTGATTGTAATGCATTTAAATTTTCAATCAAAGCACCGTGTCCGCCAGGTCTAAAAAACAATTTATTGTCTTCTAAACGGAAGGGTGTATTATCATCATTCACCGCTAAAGTGTCTGAGGATTGGTCTTGGTAAGAAAAGTTAATTTCATATCCAGAGAAAAGATTCGTTATTTTCTCAAATTCGAATTGAAATTCTTTATTTATTGTGAAATGAATTTTAGTCTTACCATTGGTCTTTTTAAAGAAATCTGCTTCAAAAATATTTTCTTCTATAGGAGTAACAATTGCATCCGATTTAAAATGAAAAGGCAAAATTCCCTTAGGTTTCTGAGCATAATTTAAACCTTCTTCACTCAATAATGTTTTAATTAAAGCATAATGTCTTTTATCATTAGACAATGAGTAATAATCAGGCAATAAATCGAGTGTTTTCTTTTTTAATTCTCTGTAAAAAGGAAAGTTTTTTAATCCAAAAATAAATATAGAAACATCTTTTGCGTTTTTTTTGTTGATGTAACTATTAATGGTATCATTTTCGGCATCAAATTCATTTAAAAATTCATTTAAAAATTTAAACATACGAGTAGCCGCTCCTGAAGCAGGAACAAATTTCTCTATTGCATATTTATCTTTATGTTTATCAAAATAATTAATAAACGAATGAATATCGCTTTCTGAAAAACGCCAAATACCATCGCCAACTGTTGCCGATTTTACTAAATTAATTTTGGGGATTCCTTGTATAAAAAGTGATAATTGTTGTTCTACTTTTTCAATAGTACTCCCTCTTTGTAATATATAATTTATATCTGCTTCTGTAAAAATCTTTTCCATTCTATATAACCTAAAATAGCAATAATTGTAAATAATATAAACTGTAGACTAGAGAACGTTAATCCTTTATAAAAATACAAAGGAACCGAAATAAAATCGGCAACAATCCAAATAATCCAGTTTTCAATTTTTCGTTGGGCCATAAGCCACATTCCTACAAAAAATAATGCTGTAGTAAGTGTGTCAACATATGCTGTCCAATTGGTAAATTTATCAAAAAAATGGTAAATAAATGTAATAAACAGTAAGGTTCCTGTAAAAATAACGCTAGAAATTAAATAATCCTTTGAATTCATGATAGATATTGCAAACTCATCTGTGCCATTTTTCTTCCTAGTCCATAAATACCACCCTAAAATACTCATAATAGAATAGTAGATATTTACAATAAAATCGCCATACATTTTGCATTCAAACAAAATGTAAACAAAAATCAAAGTACTTACTAAACCAGTTGGATAAACCAAAATATTGTTTATTCTAGCAAATAAAACGCTTATAATTCCAAAAACAACAGCGGTTAATTCGAGAAAAATAAAAAGATTGGAATAGTCTTTATACTGAGAAAATAAAAACTCTAACATAACAAAAAGAAATTACTATCGTTTTCAAACGCCGTTCCAATTACTACTAAATCAGCTCCCGCATCGTAAACTTCTTTTATTGTTTTCATAGAACGAATGCCGCCACCCACAATTAATGGAATATCAATATTCTGAGCTACATATTGAATCATTTCTAAAGAAACATGCTGGTTAGCACCGCTTCCTGCTTCTAAATATATCAACTTTTTTCCAAGAAATTCGCCTGCTTTTGCTGTTTTATATGCCAATTCGATATTGTCTTGTTCAATTGGTAGCGTTTGACTTACGCGTTGAACTGAGGTTTCTTTTCCTCCATCAATTAACAAATAACCTGTTGGAATAATTTCTAGTTTAGATTGTACTAATATTTCAACGGAATTGATATGATGTTCAATCAAATATTCTGGATTTCGGCCTGAAAGTAAACTTAGAAATAAAACCCCATCGGCTTCATTAGAAATCTGAGAAGGATGACCTGGAAAAATCAAAACTGGCAGTTGAGTCGTTGTCTTAATGACAGAAATTAATTCATCTAAATGCATTCCATTAAAAGTGCTTCCACCTACAAAAATATGTGTAGCGGGTGAATTTTTTATTTTCTCAGATAAAACCACAGCTTGTTCAATTGAAACCTTTTCAGGATCAATTAAAATAGCCAATAGTTTTTGACGGTTCGTTTTTGCTTGAAGTATCTTTTGATATAAGTTTTGCATTTTAATTTTTCGGGAAAACACACACAAAGATATACTCTTCTATGTTATAAAATTGAATATTAAAGTTTTCTATTTGGTTATTAAAATGCAAATTAGCCGAACACTTTCCATCCATTAAATTAAATTCATCTTCAAAAATATGTTCTGGAAAACTAATTCCAACTTCATTTTTAATTTTAAAAATAGACTCTTTTACTCCCCAAATCACAGTTGCTTTTGCAATTTTATCGGGAATAGAAAGGCCTTCTAAATGCTTTATTTCTAAAAATCTAGGCGCAATTTTAAGCGTCTTTTCTTTGCATTTTTCTATGTCAATTCCCATTAATTCGGTACTTATACAAATACATGAAAATTCGTGTGAATGAGAAATTGATATTTGCTTTCCATCACCTAAATGTGGTTTTCCAGATGCATCATAAGTTAAATCGTAATCGGTGTAACCCAAATATTGCAATAACATTCGAACAGCTAAAAACCCTCTTTGATGGGCTTCAGATTTCATTCCTTCTAAGCGAAAAAGAGAGGTGTCTTTTAACGAAACTGCTCTAAATAATGAAGTTACGTCTTCGGTAATGTGCCAAAAGTACGCCGTGGTAGTTTCGTTTATTTGTAAGGTTTTATATATTGGCATTTATATTTTGTTGTTTTTCAAATCATTAGAATATTAAACAATTCACAAAATACTTAAATTCTTTCAGAAAATAAAAACTTATTTTGTAATTTTGCGCCCTAATTAAGAATATACAAATATACATAATAGATGAGTACACAAACATTACCTTATGTAGCTTATAAAGTGAAAGACATTTCACTTGCAGCTTGGGGAAGAAAAGAGATTGAATTAGCTGAAGCTGAAATGCCAGGTTTAATGGCTTTAAGAGCAGAATATGGCGCTAGTCAACCTTTAAAAGGAGCTAGAATTGCAGGATGTCTTCACATGACAATCCAAACTGCTGTTTTAATTGAAACTTTAATTGCTTTAGGCGCTGAAGTTACTTGGTCTTCTTGTAACATTTTCTCAACTCAAGATCAGGCTGCTGCAGCTATTGCAGCTGCTGGAATTCAAGTATATGCTTGGAAAGGTTTGAATGAAGAAGATTTTGATTGGTGTATTGAGCAAACTTTATTCTTTGGTGAAGATAGAAAACCATTAAACATGATTTTAGATGATGGTGGTGATTTAACCAACATGGTTTTTGACCGTTACCCAGAATTAATTCCTGGAATCAATGGATTATCAGAAGAAACTACAACTGGAGTTCACCGTTTGTACGAAAGAATGAAAGCTGGAACATTACACATGCCCGCTATTAACGTTAATGATTCGGTTACTAAATCTAAATTTGATAACAAATACGGATGTAAAGAATCAGCTGTTGATGCTGTTAGAAGAGCGACAGACATTATGTTAGCTGGAAAAAGAGTAGTTGTTTGTGGATATGGTGATGTTGGAAAAGGAACTGCGGCTTCTTTTAGAGGCGCTGGTTCTATTGTAACGGTTACTGAAATTGATCCAATTTGTGCTTTACAAGCAGCAATGGACGGTTTTGAAGTTAAAAAATTAAATACTGTTGTTGGTAATGCCGACATTATTATTACAACTACTGGAAATAAAGACATCGTTTTAGGTTCTCACTTTGAGCAAATGAAAGACAAAACTATCGTTTGTAACATTGGCCACTTTGATAACGAAATTGATATGGCTTGGTTAAACAAAAACCATGGTGCATCTAAAATCGAAATTAAACCACAAGTAGATAAATATACTATCAACGGAAAAGATATTATCATTTTAGCGGAAGGTCGTTTAGTAAACTTAGGTTGTGCTACAGGTCACCCAAGTTTTGTAATGAGTAATTCATTTACGAACCAAACGTTAGCTCAAATTGAATTATGGACTAATATTTCTGCTTACAAAAACGAAGTGTACATGTTACCTAAACATTTAGATGAAAAAGTAGCCGCTTTACACTTAGCTAAATTAGGCGTTGAATTAGAAACTTTACGTGATGACCAAGCTGCATATATTGGTGTAGAAGTACAAGGTCCATTCAAACCAGAATATTACAGATATTAGTATTAAGACAAAAGTATTGAGTATTAAGACTATAGAAACCCTTGCAGCAATGTGAGGGTTTTTCTTTTTCAAACTATTTTTCAACAATTTAACAACAACTTGAAAATTTTGGCGTTAAATTTGTATATCATCAATCATCAAAA
>JBIKZB010000091.1:0-6895 GCA_044354955.1 Flavobacterium sp.
ATAAAGGCGATAACATATTTTTCCTATAAAAAATAAAATAATAAAATATGAATCAACCATTAGCTTATGTGCATCCAGGTGCCAAAATAGCAAGAAATGTTGTAATTGACCCATTTACAACCATTCATAATAATGTTGAAATTGGTGAAGGAACTTGGATTGGTTCAAACGTTACCATTATGGAAGGCGCTCGTATAGGTAAAAATTGTAATATTTTTCCAGGTGCGGTTATTTCTGCAGTACCTCAAGATTTAAAATTTGGAGGAGAAGAATCGTTAGCGGTTATTGGTGATAATACTACCATAAGAGAATGTGTTACCATCAATAGAGGAACAGTAGCTTCTGGTCAAACAAAAATTGGAAAAAATTGTCTAATTATGGCAACCGCACATATTGCGCACGATTGTCATATTGGTGATAATGCAATTATCGTAAATGGTGTTGCTTTGGCAGGACACGTAACTGTTGGAAATTTTGCAATTATTGGTGGTTTAGCGGCTGTACATCAGTTTATTTCTATTGGTGACCACGCTATGATTTCAGGTGGTTCATTAGTAAGAAAAGATGTGCCTCCTTTTACAAAAGCGGCTAAAGAACCTTTATCTTATGTTGGGATTAACTCGGTTGGATTAAGACGCAGAGGATTTTCAACAGATAAGATTAGAGAAATTCAAGATATTTATAGAATACTATATCAAAAAAACTATAATACGACTCAAGCTTTAAGCATCATTGAAGCTGAAATGGAAGCAACAACTGAAAGAGATGAAATTCTAGATTTTATTAGAAATTCTTCTCGTGGAATCATGAAAGGTTATACCAGTTCAATGTAATTCAGAATCATAAAATCAATAAACAAAATCAAATACAAATAAAACAAAATGGCAAGTACATCAGATATTAGAAACGGATTATGTATCAAATACAATAACGATATTTATAAAATTATTGAATTTCTTCACGTAAAACCAGGAAAAGGTCCAGCTTTCGTAAGAACAAAATTAAAATCGTTAACAAACGGAAAAGTATTAGATAACACATTTTCTGCTGGACATAAAATTGATGAAGTACGTGTTGAAACACATACATTCCAATATTTATATGCAGAAGGTGATCAATTTCACTTCATGAATAATGAATCATTTGAGCAAATTACATTAGATAAAAAAGTATTAGATGCTCCAGATTTATTAAAAGAAGGAACTAATGTAATGATTCAAATTAATGCTGAAACAGAAGCGCCATTATCAGTTGATATGCCAGCTTCTATCGTTTTAGAAGTAACGTATGCTGAGCCAGGAGTTAAAGGAAATACAGCTACAAATGCTACAAAACCAGCAACTGTTGAAACAGGAGCTACGGTAAATGTTCCATTATTTATCAATGAAGGTGATAAAATCAAAATTGATACAGCATCTGGAAACTATATGGAAAGAGTTAAAGAATAGTTTCCAGTTTACTGTCGCAGTTGGCAGATTCTAATAAGAACTGAAAAACTGCGACTGTAAACTGTGACTGAACACAAATCACTAATAAATGAAATTTCCAAAAGTTTACCCTCTAAAAGAAATTGCCCAAATTATCAATTGTAATTATGTAGGCGATGCCGATTTTCCAGTTCATGGTATGAATGAAATTCATGTTGTTGAACCAGGAGATATCGTATTTGTTGATCATCCAAAATATTATGATAAAGCCTTACAATCGGCCGCAACTATTGTTTTAATTAACAAAGAAGTAGAATGTCCTATAGGCAAAGCTTTATTAATTTCAGATGATCCTTTTAGAGATTTTAATAAACTGACGAAACATTTCCGACCATTTCAAGCTTCAAATGCTGCGATTTCCGATTCAGCATTGATTGGAGAAGGAACTATTATCCAACCAAATTGTTTCATTGGTCATAACGTTCAAATTGGTAAAAATTGCTTAATTCATGCCAATGTTACTATTTATGATAATACAGTAATAGGAGACAATGTAATGATTCACGCAGGTACTATTTTAGGAGCCGATGCTTTTTATTACAAGAAACGTCCAGAAGGTTTTGATCAATTAATTTCTGGTGGGCGAGTAGTTATTGAAGATAATGTAGGTATTGGTGCTTTATGTACTATTGATAAAGGAGTTACAGGCGATACAACTATTGGTGCTGGAACTAAAATTGATAATCAAGTGCATGTTGGTCATGATACCGTTATTGGAAAAAAATGTTTGATCGCTTCACAAACTGGAATTGCAGGTTGTGTGGTTATTGAAGACGAAGTAACACTTTGGGGACAAGTAGGAACTACTAGTGGAATAACTATTGGCGCAAAAGCGGTAGTTATGGGACAAACAGGTGTTACAAAATCTATTGAAGGTGGAAAAACCTATTTTGGTACTCCAATTGAAGAATCTCGCGAGAAATTAAAACAATTGGCCAATGTGAAACGCATTCCAGAAATTATTGAAAAATTAAAGCAAAATGACAAATAGAGAGAAAATCGAATTTTTGTACAAAGAAGATGGCATCAGAGATAAACAATTTTTAAATGCCTTAATTCATGATGATTTTAAATTAGAATGGGATAGTTCTTCTGGTAACACAATTTTGGATAAAAATTTCATTTTAAATTTAAGTGATGAAATTAACGCTAACTACGAAATCTCATACTTTGAAATTTCGCACTTAATTGAAGATAATAGCCAGCTAGTTGTTAAGTATAACCACAAAGTTGCCACTATTGAAAATCCAAAAGAAATAATGTTGATAGCAAAAGTTGTTGCAATTTGGACTTTTCAAGACGAAAAAATTATTAATGGATATCTAATTAGCAAACCTAGTTAAAAAAATATAATAAAAATTACGTGTGTATTTGGTAAAAAACTTACTTTTGCATCACAAATTTAAACACAATTTAATTCATATATCATGAGCGTTTTAGTAAATAAAGATTCAAAAATAATTGTACAAGGATTTACAGGGAGTGAAGGAACTTTTCACGCTTCTCAAATGATTGAGTACGGAACAAATGTTGTAGGTGGTGTAACTCCAGGAAAAGGTGGTTCAACACATTTAGACAGACCTGTTTTTAATACAGTAAAAGATGCTGTTGAAAAAGCGGGCGCTGATACTTCAATTATTTTTGTTCCACCAGCATTTGCTGCTGATGCAATTATGGAAGCTGCTGAAGCTGGTATCAAAGTAATCATTTGTATTACTGAAGGTATTCCTGTGGCAGATATGATTAAAGCGTATGATTACATTAAAGGAAAAGATTGTCGTTTAGTAGGTCCTAACTGTCCTGGTGTTATTACTCCAGAAGAAGCTAAAGTTGGTATTATGCCAGGTTTCGTTTTCAAAAAAGGAACTGTTGGTATCGTATCTAAGTCAGGTACTTTAACTTATGAAGCTGCTGATCAAGTAGTAAAACAAGGATTAGGAATTACTACAGCTATTGGAATTGGTGGTGACCCAATTATTGGAACAACGACTAAAGAAGCAGTTGAATTATTAATGAACGACCCAGAAACTGAAATCATCATAATGATTGGTGAAATTGGTGGTCAATTAGAAGCTGATGCTGCCAAATGGGTAAAAGCTGACGGAAACCGTAAACCAGTTGTTGGATTCATCGCAGGAGAAACTGCTCCTAAAGGAAGAACAATGGGTCATGCTGGTGCAATTGTAGGTGGTGCTGATGATACAGCAGAAGCTAAAAAACGCATCATGAGAGAAAACGGAATTCATGTAGTAGATTCTCCAGCTGAAATTGGTAAAAAAGTAAAAGAAGTTTTAGGTTAATTTTTATACTTCTCAAAAATATAAAAGTCCTAAATTTTAGGACTTTTTTTATTTAAAAAATGGAATTAATTATAATATATGTTTATTTTTGAGGAACTATAAAAAGTATATTATGAAAAAAACAATTTTATTATTCGTCTCAATTCTGTCTTTAGGGCTATCACTTAACTCATGTGATAGTGACGACAGTGGTTCTTCAACTTCTGGAAATATTGTTGGAAAATGGGAATTTTCAAAACAAGGAACAATTGTGTCGGGATCAGAAGTTTTGACTAATTATGAACACGCAAGTTGTGGAAAAGACAGTTTTCGATTTTTAGCAGATAATAGTATGATAGATTATTATTATGAAGATAATCCAACAAATGGATTTTGTTATGATTATACGGATGAAGCAACATGGACAAAAGATGGTAATACTATTACAATTAATTACGGAGCTGGAGATGTTACGGTTGCAGAAATTTTAATTTTAAATGAAACAACATTAAAAGTAAAGTCCACTGATGAGTTTGGAGAAATTATTATAGCGGAGTTTATTAGAAGAATATAATTACAAAAGTCCCAATTTAATCGGGACTTTTTTTATATAATCTTTTTAATAACTCTTAATTTGTGAGTATGTCGATTGGTATCAGCATTGTATATTCCTAAATGATCTAATCGATCTATTCTTACTTTTCCAGAAGCATGAATGATGTAGTTATTTTCCATCATAATTCCAACGTGAATAATGTTGCCTTCCTCGTTATCAAAAAATGCTAAATCACCCGGTTCACTTTCTTCAATAAAACTTAGTGCTTCTCCTTGACTTGCTTGCTGTGAAGCATCGCGTAATAGTTTATATCCATTTAGTTTGTAAACCATTTGAGTAAAACCAGAGCAGTCAATTCCAAAAGGTGTTTTTCCTCCCCATAAATAGGGTGCATTCAAATACAAAAATGCGGTTTTAACAATTTCAGATTTTGGCTTTTCTCCGCACACTTTAATTCCTTCAAAAGAATATTTATTAATGTTGATTTCCTCATTATCTAAAAAGGATAACGAAGCGCCTAGTGTTATTGATGTTAATTGATTGGTTGGAGCAGTAATATATTCTACAAAATCAGCATTTAAAACAACAGGAGTATTGTTTAAAATAGTATACTGTTCTTCAGTAATTGTTTGAAATTGCTTTGTATCAATCCAACCGTTGTAGCCATCATAAGCCAATTCTACTTGCGCCCATTTGGCAGTCATTTCAATTATTTTAAAGTGTTCACCAAAGAGTAATTGCGAAACTTGTTCGCTTTTATCACTGGCTTCTGCTCTTATGGGTACTATGGCTAAATTACAAATTCCAAACATGTTGGTCGAAATAAAAAATGATGAATTAAGAATTTAATTACAAATGTAACTAAATTTCAAAATTCATCATTAGTAAAAGTAAATAAATTATGCTTTTTCAATTACAATTGCCGAAGCACCACCGCCACCATTACAGATTGCAGCTGCACCAATTTTAGCATTGTTTTGTTGTAATACATTGATTAATGTTACGATAATTCTTGCTCCTGAGCATCCTAGCGGATGTCCTAAAGAAACTGCACCACCGTTTACGTTGATTTTATAATTGTCTAAACCTAAGATTTGTGCATTTGCCAAACCAACCACAGCAAAAGCTTCATTGAATTCAAAGAAATCAACATCAGCAACGGTTAAACCAGCTTTATCTAATGCTTTTGGTAAGGCTTTTGCAGGCGCTGTTGTAAACCATTTTGGTTCTTGAGCCGCATCAGCGTATGATTTTATGTAAGCTAAAGGAGTTAATCCTAAAGATTGTGCTTTTTCTTCACTCATCAAAACCATTGCAGCAGCTCCGTCATTAATAGTAGATGCATTTGCAGCAGTAACCGTTCCTTCTTTAGTAAATACGGCAGCCAAAGATGGGATTTTATCCAATTTTACATTAGTGAATTCTTCGTCTTTAGAAACTATGATAGCGTCACCTCTTCTTTGAGGAACTTCTACTGGAACAATTTCTGCATCAAATTTACCAGCTTCCCACGCAGCCGCAGAACGCTCATACGATTGAATTGCGAAGTTATCTTGTGCTTCTCTTGTAATGTTGTATTCAGTTGCACATAAGTCAGCAGAAACGCCCATAGCGTTATTATCGTATGCATCCGTTAAACCGTCTTTTTGCATTCCGTCTACTAAAGAAGTTGGTCCGAATTTTACGCCATTTCTTAAATGAACATAATGCGGAATTAAACTCATGTTTTCCATACCACCCGCTACTACGATTTCAGCATCTCCAGCGATAATTGCTTGAGCCCCTTGCATCACAGCTTTCATACCACTAGCACAAACTTTATTTATGGTAGTACAAGCAACACTTTCAGATAAACCAGCATATAAAGCGGCTTGTCTAGCAGGAGCTTGGCCGTTTCCAGCTTGAACTACATTACCCATTAATACTTCGTCAACTAATTTAGGGTCTAAATTGATTTTATTTAAAGCGCCTTTGATGGCAGCAGCACCTAACTTAGTTGCAGGTACACTAGATAAAGCTCCCATGAAACTTCCAATTGGAGTTCTTACGGCAGAAACGATAACTACTTTTTTGTTCATGATAGAATGGTTTTTTATTTGAATTGCGAAATTACTATTTTTATTCGAATTTTGATAAAGAAAACACTATAATTCTTCCTTAAAAAGGAAATGAAATTGATTTTTAATAATTAAAATGGATTTCTACTATTTAGACTTTATTTTTGATTTTCTATGAAATGCGAATTATTCCAGAATTTTTATACATTGTTATTGCATTGACTATTAGTGCTTTTAAAATTTATATTAAAAAAATATTAAAAAATCTCTAATAATAGTTGTATATTAAGGAATGAAAACATACATTTGCAACCGCAAAAAAGATAAGTTCTTACCAGAATAATAGGAGAGGTGCCGGAGTGGTAACGGAGCAGATTGCTAATCTGTCGACGGGTAACCGTCGCCAGGGTTCGAGTCCCTGTCTCTCCGCTTTTTTCGGGGTGTAGCGTAGCCCGGTTATCGCGCCTGCTTTGGGAGCAGGAGGCCGCAGGTTCGAATCCTGCCACCCCGACGATA
>JBIKZB010000092.1:0-6858 GCA_044354955.1 Flavobacterium sp.
TGTCTGATAAGGATTATTATTATACATCTAAAGATTTAAAAGAAGTTTTTAATGTTTTACCATTTGATAAAACGCCAAATTATAAATTAGACGGACAATTTTTAACTATTGACAATAAAGAAATTAAAGATTATCAAGAACTTTGGGGGGTAAATTTATTTGCGATTGACGTAAACGAATTCTTAAAAAAAGGAAATTTAATAATGAGCTTAGATGACGGTAAAGGAAACGTAATTTATTATAGATTATTAAAGAAAATAGAATAAGAAACTTGAAATAAAAACTACCACCAACAGCAGTTTGCAGAAATGGCGAGTTTTGGGCTTAATTTTAAGTTGGTTTTGCACTTGCAAAGTCAGTGTTTAACCGAAAGTTTAGGTTTGCTTAATCCGCCACATCGCCAAGCGGCAAAACGTTACCTGCAAGCTTAACAGAATGCGTCGTCCTAAAATATGTTGACTAAAAATTAAATATAAATGAAAAAAGAGATTAAAAACTATTTATTAAATATAATTACAGCTATATTCTGTTCAATTTTTGTAAATGCTCAAACTACAATTTTACCAGTTAATTCCTATGGTGTTTGGGACAGATCAAATTCATATGACATTTCAGTGAATACTGATTACAACTATTTACGAGGCAAAAGTGCTGATGTAAACTGGGAAGATGTACAACCAAATAACACAAATCAATACGATTGGTCTGAGATTCAAACTATATTACAAGAAGCTTTCAATAACAATCAGATGGTTAACATAAGCGTAGGAGTTGGTCCTGATGCTCCAGTTTGGATTTACGCTAATGGTGTACCGAGTGTCACTACTAATGATACACAACATCCAAATTGGACACAATATCCGTATTATTTGGACATCGATTATAAAACATATTATTTCAATATGATAGAAAGTTTCGGCAATTTCTTACGAACACTACCTACAAATCTATTTAGTAAAATTGCCTATGTTCAAGTAAAAACTGGATGCACAGGTGATGAAGTTGCCTATAAGGGAGTTCCACTAAATTCCTCTTATATTATTTCCGATAATCAATGGCGTGCATTCCGTTTAGAAGTATTTGAAAAATTTAAACTAACGTTTAATACAGGAAATATTAACACCCAAATTGGACTTCTTTTTAATAATATTGATCCTGTAGACGAAACTTTAGAATGGCAATGGGTTACCAATAATGTTACTTATGGATTTGGTACCAAAGGCGGAGCCTATGCTAGAGGACATCACCTTTCAGATGAACAAGATTTTAAAACTACTTGGACACCCTATCTTGTTAATCCACAAGGATTACATTTATTTTCTGCTGCCGAAATGGATCAAACATGGACAAAACCATTGTACCAAATTAATGTTCCATTAGGGTTTTATTGGGGTGCATTAAGCGGACTGAATACAGGGCTTTCGGTTTGGCTTGTTACCCAAAGTGCTTTGCAAGAAGCACAAATAAAACCTGAGTTACATGACGTTTTTAAGATGTTTAATAAATATTCCAAGCAAATGTATCCTAGCACGGCAGATGCAGCATATTCCATTTTCCACGAAGGGTTAAATTCTCAAAATACCGTTAAATTTCCAGAAAATATTTATGGTCAAGCCAACCGATCCAATCAAGCTCGTTATACTGCAATTTGTAATGCGTATGCAGCCAGAGGTGCACAAATGGATCATGTATTTGCGGCCACTAAAGGTCAAGTTTGGCAACGTGACCAACAAACAGGATATAATGATGCTGGATGGAATATTCAAGAAGGGAATTACGAAAGATGGATTACTCAAATAAATCCAGATGCAACCTCAATTGGTCTTTTCAGAGTGAAAGGAGTTATTAATGCAAGCTCATCAAAGTACGACCGTTTTGCACGTTCTTTTGAAAACATTAGTGGCAAAAATACCATGTATTTTAAATTTCATTCAGATGTATTTTCTCTTTCAGATCCAAACAGTTTAACATTTAAAATTACGTGGCTAGACAAAAATCCAAATTCGACCTGGGCATTAAAATACTATAATTCATCTGGCTTACAGACTGCGTTAAATATAACAGGTATTGGTGACAATCAGTGGAAAACAACTAATGTAACCATACAAAATCCAATTATTACCCAAAATGGCGTTTTAGGTTCTGATTTTATGTTGGTAAATACAGATAATATTGATGATATTTTTCATGGTATTGAGGTAGATATTACCCGAACAGGTACCTTATCTTCTATTGATTATAATTCTGAAAACTCTGAAACATTAATTTTTCCCAACCCAACATCGTCTATAATTTATTGGAATAAAAATATTGTATCAGATGAAATTATTATTTATAATTCAAAAGGACAAGTTGTTTCAACCATCAATAAACCTGAAAATAATTCACTTAGTTTATTAAATTTTGAGAAAGGGATATATTTTATTGTTTTTCTTAAAGATAAAAAAAGAGTGTTAACCAAAAAAGTAATAAAAGAATAAAAGGTGCTATAATTAAAAACAAAGCCAGCAGGTAACAGCAGTTTGCAAAAATGGCGGGTTTTGAGCTTAATTTAAAGTTGGTTTTGTACTTGCAAAGTCAGTGTTTAACCGAAAGTTAAGCCTTTTTTAATCCGCCACTTCGCAAAGCCGAGAATCGTTATGGGCAAGTTTAAAAAACGACACAACGGACAGACAAGAGAACCACCAAAGGACAATTTTTATAGTTTTTAAAATATTTTGTTAAATTGACTAACAAAAAAGTGGAGACCAGAAACCATTTTAAAAACGGGGCGAAACCGAAAAGCCACACGAGTAGGACAAAATTAAATCAAAATGAAACAATTAGCATTTATTTCGGGAGCATTATCGATTTCTTTAACGGGACTTGGTATTATATTTAAAATCATGCATTGGCCAGGAGCTTCCATACTATTGGCTTTGGGACTTGGACTTTTTGCAATTCTGTTTGTACCTAGCATAACAAAATATTTATACGACAAAGAAAAATAATACTTCTGACTTTGTGGACTTTTCAAGCGGACGGACTTTAATATTAGACCGTTCGCTTATTTGATTTGCTTTTGTTTGGCAGACAAAATAACCAGCCCATAACAGCACCTACCCAAAAGTGGCGGTTCAGTGGTTAAATCAACCCTTTTACATCTATCAAAGTTTCTGCTAGGTTGACAGTGAAGTGCTTCGAAATCGCCACCTTCGCAAAGCGGCGACACGTTAAAAAAGCTATTTATAGCTAGTCGCCATTTCTAAAGTGTAAAGAAAACTACTTCAACCTTCTAAAAAAATCCAATAAAACACCATTATTCTCTTTTTCTGGAGTGAAAATTTCTAGAATACTTGGTTTTTCGTTTTGGTTTAGGAATGCAGAATATTCTTGTTGTAATGTCGTTTCATCACTCGCTTCAAAATAATCCAATCCATACATTTTGGCTAAAAGTGAGGCGTTTAATTGGTGCGAAGTTTCAAAATACGTGTTAAACGTTTCTGTTTCTTGATGTCCTGGTAGAATTCTGAAAATACCACCACCGTTATTGTTTAATAAAATAATTTTGAAATTATTTGGAATGTAATTGTTCCACAAAGCGTTGCTGTCGTATAAAAAACTAATATCGCCTATAATCAACATCGTTGGTAAATCAGACGCTAAAGCAGCTCCAATGGCAGTAGAAGTACTTCCATCAATTCCACTTGTACCACGATTGCAGAAAACTTGCACGGTTTTGTCTAAATCAAATAACTGCAAATAACGGATTGCCGAACTGTTGCTTACTTGTAATTGTATGTTGCTAGGAATATTTTTGCAAAGAAAATCAAACACTTTAAAATCGGAAAACGGAATTTGCGCAATGTATTGTTGGTGTTTGGCTACTCTTCTTTTCCAAATCTCTGCAATATTTGATTGATATGAACTTTCAATCGTTTTTTCAGTTAACAACTGATTTAAAAACGTATTAATTTTAGTTTCAAAATGATTCGTAAGCGCTCCAAAAGTATCATAAGCACGTAATTCGTCCACATGCCAATGGTGTGCTGGTTTGTATTTTCGTAAAAACGCTTTGATACGTTTTGAAACAACCATTCCGCCAAAAGTTAAAAGAATTTCAGGTTGAAACGCTTTGAAATCTTCATCCGTAAATGGCGTAATCAATGTGTCAATTTGGTCGATGAATGTTGGATGATGTAAATTCGATGTCTTTTCGGTTAACACCACTACACTTGGGTCATTCGCTAAAACATCTAAATATTGTTGCTCTACTGAATTTGGAAGCAACTCTCCTACTAAAACCAATTTCTTAGTGGCATTACTCCATGCTTCAATACTTGAATTTTCTATCTTAAACTGCTTTTCTTCGGTATTAAAATCGATGATTTTTGGTTGTACTTGTAATTCGGAAACTGTTTCATACAATGGTTCTTCAAAAGGCGCATTGATATGCACTGGCCCTTTTTGGCTAACCGAAACATGCAACGCCATTTGAATATTGTTATCGTTCTCTGTTGAACTATTTTCTAGCAAATTGGCATTATACAAACTGTGATTCGCAAACACATTTTCTTGACGAATGGTTTGACCGTCACCAATATCAATCTTGCTTTGTGGTCGATCTGCAGAAATAACTACTAAAGGAATTTGACTGTAAAAAGCCTCCGCAAACGCAGGGTAATAATTCAGTAAAGCTGAACCCGAAGTACAAACAACCACAACTGGTTTTTGCAATTGTTGGGCAATTCCTAAAGCAAAAAAAGCAGCACAACGTTCGTCAGCAATACTGTAACATTTGAAAAAGGGATTATTGGTAAATCCTATAGTCAAAGGAGCATTACGCGAACCTGGAGAAATTACGATATGTTGGACTCCTTTTTGTTGGCAAATTTCGATAATGCTTTGTGCCAAAGGAATTTTTGGATACATCATTTTATAAAAAATAACTGAGCTACAAAGTTACGAAGTTGAAAAGGTTTTTAGTACTTTTACTACGTAATTTCTTTACAAAATGGAGATAAAAATTAGAGACTATCAAATACAAGATTGCAAAGCAATTATAGAAATCATCAATGATGCTATTCTGAATTCAACCGCCTTGTACGATTACAACATTCGAACATTAAACACACAAGAAGCTATTTTTGAAGAAAAACTTCAAAAAGGATTTCCCGTGATTGTAGCCGAATCAAATAATGAAGTTGTTGGATTTGGTTATTATAGTGAATTCCGGTTCAGAGAAGCCTATAAATTCACGGTAGAACATTCCGTTTATGCGAATAAGAATGCTATTGGTAAAGGCATCGGAAAATTATTGTTGAACGAATTAATCGAAAGAGCCAAAAAACAAAACCTTCACACGATGATAGGCGTAATCGATTCTGAGAACACGAACAGCATTGATTTTCATAAGAAATTTGGTTTCGAAGAAGTTGGTTTTATAAAAGAATCTGGTTTTAAATTTGACCGATGGTTGCATTCTGTGATTGTTCAGAAGATACTTTAAGAAAGTGTTCAGTGTTCAGTTTTGAGTAGACAGAACAACTGAACACTGAACACTATTTTATTTTCCTTCTATCCAATTTACGATTTCAGCATCAGTTGGTAATGTTCTTGGAGAAACTACTTTTGCTAATTCGCCATTTTCGTTGATTAGGTATTTTTGGAAATTCCATTGTACTTCGCTGTCTTGTAAACCGTTTTTAGCTTTTTGCGTCAAGAATTGATATACGGGATGCATATCGCCACCTTTCACCGAAATTTTAGCCATCATAAGAAACGAAACACCATAATTTTGTTGACAAAACGTAGCAATTTCCGAATTACTTCCTGGCTCTTGCGCTCCAAAGTTATTGGCTGGAAAACCTACGATTACGAAGTTTTTGTCTTTGTACTTTTCGTAAATCGCTTGTAATTGTTCGTATTGCGGTGTTAAACCACATTCCGAAGCGGTGTTAACTACTAAGATTTTCTTTCCTTTTAAAGTTGAAAAATCAAATGAATCTCCGCTCAAATCTTCTACTTTGAATTGATAAATCGTTTCTTTCGCCATTGGTGTTGTATTTGCTGTAGCCGTAGTTGTTTGCTTTTTTTGTGCCTGATTTTGACAACTGAAAAACAAAGCTACTACTGAAAACAAGGTTACTAATTTTTTCATCTCTTTTTTTATTTCAAATTTAGGGTTTTAAAATGCAATTTTTGATAAACATTTCTTAAAACACTCACAAACAAAACTCCTATCTGTCAAGCTGAATTCATTTCAGCTTCTAAATCATTTTCGAGATGCTGAAACAAGTTCAGCATGACAATACATAAATTATTTTTTATAATACTTTTTATACGGAAAGTAAGCTATTGCGGCTATTACTATAACAATTGCTAAAATTATAAAGTAATAAGTTACGTTTTGTTTTTCACCCGAAGCGTAACTGTGTAAACCGCTCAAGTGGAAATTTACTCCAAAATAGGTCATTAAAATAGAAGCAAAAGCTAAAACACTCATTACGTTATAAATCCATCTTCCTCTTAATGCAGGAACAAAACGCGCGTGAATTACAAAAGCATACACCATAATACTAATTAATGCCCAAGTTTCTTTTGGGTCCCAACCCCAATAGCGTCCCCAACTTTCGTTTGCCCATTGTCCGCCTAAAAAGTTTCCAATGGTTAACATGACTAAACCTACGGTTATCGCCATTTCGTTGATGTGTGTGATTTCATCAATGCTTAATTTCATTTTCTCTTTGTTCTTTTCATTCGTGAAAATCATTAAGAATAATGAAACTAGACCTAAAATCATTGCTAAAGTAAAAGGCCCGTAACTTGCTACAATGACCGCTACGTGAATCATTAACCAATATGAATTTAAAACGGGTT
>JBIKZB010000093.1:0-6816 GCA_044354955.1 Flavobacterium sp.
CGAGTAACTTCTTCTTTGATTAAGGAAGTTCCTGCTTGGTTTTCGGCTAACTGAATGTGTAAAGTATCTAATCGTTCTTGTGCTTCTTTAATTTTTCCGTAGCGAATTTCGGCTACTTTTCCATAATCGCCATTGCGTTCTGCTTGTTCGGCTTCGATTTTAAAATCTTCAATTTCTTGTTTTACATTTTGAATATTATCTACAACGTCTTTTTCCGATTTCCATTTGGTAAAAATTTCGTTGCGTTCTTCTTTTAAATTGGCTAAATCTAAACCTAAACCTTTCAATTTAGTTTCATCATTCTCACGTTTAATTGCTTCGATTTCGATTTCCAATTGCATGATTTTTCTATCCAAAACATCTAATTCTTCTGGTTTTGAATTGATTTCCATACGCAATTTAGAAGCCGCTTCGTCCATTAAATCTATGGCTTTATCTGGCAAAAAACGATTGGTAATATAACGTTGTGATAATTCGACAGCCGCAATAATAGCATCGTCTTTGATACGCACTTTGTGGTGTGTTTCATATTTTTCTTTGATACCACGCAAAATCGAAATAGCACTTTCGGTATCGGGTTCATCGACCATTACTTTTTGGAAACGTCTTTCAAGCGCTTTGTCTTTTTCGAAATATTTTTGGTATTCGTCCAAAGTTGTTGCCCCAATAGCACGTAATTCGCCACGAGCTAAAGCTGGTTTTAAAATGTTTGCTGCATCCATAGCACCTTCGCCACCACCAGCACCAACTAGCGTGTGAATTTCGTCAATGAAAAGTACAATATCACCTTCGGCAGAAGTTACCTCTTTTACCACCGCTTTTAGTCGTTCTTCAAATTCACCTTTGTACTTTGCGCCTGCAATCAATGCACCCATATCTAATGAATAAACGATTTTATCTTTTAGATTTTCAGGAACATCGCCATCTACAATTCGGTGTGCTAAACCTTCGGCAATGGCTGTTTTACCAACACCTGGTTCACCAACTAACATCGGATTGTTTTTGGTTCGGCGCGTTAAAATTTGTAAAACTCTACGAATTTCTTCATCACGACCAATTACAGGGTCAAGTTTACCGCTTTTAGCAAGTTCGTTGAGGTTTTTCGCGTATTTATTCAGTGAATTGTACGTTTCTTCCGCCGAAGCCGAAGTTACGCGTTCACCTTTGCGCATTTCGTCGATAGCGGCTTGCAAACCTTTTTCAGTTACACCTTGATCTTTTAAAATTTGCGCGACTTTACTTTTTGATTTGAAAATGGCTAAAATTAAATGTTCGATAGAAACGAATTCATCGTTCATTTTTTTAGCAATGATTTCAGCTTCATTTACTGTAGTTCCAGCTTCACGCGAAAACATGATATCACCTCCAGAAACTTTTGGAAAACTTTGAATCATACTATCCAATACTTTTTTGAAAAGCTCCACATTAACGTTGAGTTTTTTCAAAATGAAGGGAGTTACGTTTTCGTCCACTTCCAAAATCCCTTTAAAAAGGTGTTCGTTTTCAAGCTGTTGTTGCCCAAAACTTTGTGCAATTTGCTGTGCTTGTTGCAAAGCTTCTTGCGATTTGATTGTGAATTTATTGATGTTCATAATTACTTTGTTTATGTTGCTTATTTATGAAACGTCAATATGTATTCCAATGTTAATAATCAGTCAAAATGACTGATTTTAAATTACTTTGTATTTAAATGAATGTCAAAATGACAACTGATATTCCAATTGAGTCGTCCTAAAATAGGTTGACAAGTTTTACAATAAATTAATTAAAACCAGTGAAGTTAACTTCACTGGTTTTTTCGTATACAAAGTTAGGTGTTTTCATATTTAAACTCAAATGAGGTCTTTTAGTGTTATAACATTCCACTGATTCTTTAATTAACTGATTAAGTTCATTCCCTGATTTATATTTATAAATAAGGAATTCCTGTTTTAAAATGCCATTTATCCTTTCTGCCAAAGCATTTTGATAACAGTCATAACCATCAGTCATAGAAGCAATAATGTTATTTTTGTTTAATTCATTTTGATAAATTTGAGAACAATATTGCAAACCTCTGTCCGAGTGGTGTATTAATTGAAGGTTTGTTTTTCTGTTTTTCACAGCCATTTTCAATGCTTTAACCACGTTTTCTGCACTCATGTCATCACTTAAATGATAACCAACTATTTTTCTACTAAAAACATCTGTTACTAACGAAAGATAATGAGTTCGTTCATTAGATTTTATATAAGTTATATCACTAACAAAAACTTGTTCCGTTCTGTTGACATCAATATCTTTAAATAAATTAGGATATTTACGTAACCAGTGTTTAGAAAAGGTAGTTTTGGTGTAATTTTTCATTGGTTTAACTAGCATTTGTTCTCTTTTTAAATAAGCAAAAAATGCATCTCTTCCGATTTTAATTCCATTTTCAACAAAAGATTGTTCTAGTAAAAAATAAAGTTTTCTTGCACCTAAACGAGGCATTAATCTTCTTTGTTTTTCAACTAGCTGTCTTACTGTTAACAATTCTTTCTCTCGTTCTAAACAACGTGCTTCCTGCTGATAAATGGATTGTCGGCTTACCCCAAACAATCTACAAGTTCTGGACATACTTATGCCTTGTTCTTGTTGGATGCGTCGGATGGTTTGGGAGAAAACTTTTTTCTAATTTGAGTGCCATATTGACTATCTGAAATATCAATCATAGTATTAAGAACACTATTCTTTAACTTTTCATCAGCTAATTCTTTCTCTAATCTCTTAATAACTTGCGCTGGGGTTTCTTTAGATTTAGCCATAAACAAAAGGTTGGGTTTACTCCAATCTAAAGTACCAAATTTTCTTAACCAAACCAAAACAGTACTTCTACCCTGAATTCCATACTTCTTTTGAGCTTGCTTGTAAGTTAATTCGCCTTTTTCTACTTGTGAAATAACAGCTAATTTAAAGCCTAAATTATAATCACGTTGACTACGCTTTTCTGGTCTGTTTTCTGATCTATTCATAATAAGTCGATTTAATGTCAACTTATTTCAGGACGAGACAAATAAATAAAAAAAGCCCTGAATTAATTTTCAGGGCTTTTCTGTTATTTTAATTTAATGATTATATATCGTCGAAGTCAATATTGGTAAAGCTTTCAGATGTTTTTAGTTCACCACTTTCTTCCGCATATGCTTCTCTTTTAAAATCTTTTTGATGTCTTTCTGAAATCACTTCTTCTCCTTTTTGATCTAAAACAAAATCGGTCATTTCGTCTAAAATTTCTCTAAAAGCTGCAAAATCTTCTTTGTATAAATAGATTTTGTGTTTTTTAAAATGAAAAGAACCATCTTCTTCTGTGAATTTTTTACTTTCGGTAATGGTAATGTAGTAATCATCTGCTTTTGTAGCTCTTACATCAAAGAAATATGTTCTTCTTCCTGCACGCAATACTTTAGAAAAAATATCTTCTTTTTCTAACATGTCATTTTCTCTCATAATCCTAGCTTTCAAATTAATTAGTTTATAGCGTCTCAAAAATCTAAAAAAAAATTGGATTAAACAAAAGTTTAATCAATTTCTTTTTCTGAAAGTTGTTTTAAGTATAACTCTTTGTAGTAGCCATTATGTTCTACTAGTTGAGAATGAGTGCCTTGTTCTACAATTTTGCCTTCGTCTAAGATAATGATAGAATCTGCATTTTTAGCTGAAGAAATTCGATGACTAACAATAATGGTAGTTTTATCTTTACAATACGTAAGTAAATTGTTTAAAATTGTTTCTTCAGTTTCAGTATCCACAGCACTAAGGCAATCATCTAAAAGTAAAATAGGAGCGTTTTTAATTAAAGCTCTGGCAATAGAAACCCGTTGTTTTTGACCGCCAGATAAAGTAATTCCACGTTCTCCTAAGACTGTTTCATATTGATGATTGAACGTCATAATATTATCATGAACTACCGCTTTTTTAGCCGCTTCAATTACTTCTTCATCGGTAGCCATTTCATTACCAAATTTGATGTTATTTTTAATGCTATCAGAAAATAAAAAAGCATCTTGAGGCACGACACTAATTTGATTGCGCAAATCGAATAAATTTAAATCTTTGATATCTTTGTTGTCGATGTAAACGGTACCAGAATTTGTGTCATACAAACGACTTATAAGGGTTAAAAGAGTTGATTTTCCTGAACCTGTTTTGCCTAAAATTGCTAAAGTTTTTCCTTTCTTTATTTCAAAAGAAATTTTGTCCAAAGCTTTAATGTTGGTGTCATCGTATTCAAATGAAACTTGGTCAAATTTAATAGTTCCTTCAATTGAAGTATGGTTCTGGTTTGTGTTTTTAATTTCGGGTTCTTCTTTTAAAAATTCATTAATACGTTTTTGTGAAGCCTCTGCTTCTTGCACTAAGGAAGATACCCATCCTAATGATGCTACTGGCCAAGTAAGCATATTGATATACAGTACAAACTGAGCAATAACACCAAAATCAGGAATGGTTCCATTGATATACATGTTTCCACCCACATAAATTACAATTAAATTACTAAGACCAATTAGTAATATTAAAAGTGGTCCAAATAAAGCGTTTGTTTTTGCAAGATCCATCGCTTTCTCTCGGCTATCGTTTGTTAAGGCATTAAATTCATTTTGTTTTTTAACTTCAATGGCATACGCTTTTATGACTCTAATTCCCGAAAATATTTCTTGTGTAAAAGAGGATAATGTTGAAAGATTTTGTTGGAATAAACCACTTTTTTTGTGGATTTGAGAGCTAATTTTAAAAATCCCGTATGACATTAATGGTAAAGGAAGTAAGGAATAAAATGTTAATTCAGGAGAAATTAACACCATTTGAATGATGACTACAATAAATATGATGAGCGTATTGATGGAATACATTACCGAAGGTCCTACATACATTCTTACTTTACTAACATCTTCACTAATTCGGTTCATTAGATCACCGGTTCTATTTTGTTTGTAAAATCGTTGAGTAAGCGTTTGATAATGTTGGTAGATATCATTTTTTAAATCAAATTCAATATGTCTCGACATAACAATTAGTGTTTGTCGCATTAAAAAGGTTAAAAATCCACCAATTAAAGCAACAATTAAAGTATAGATAAAGTTGTTAAATAATATTGAATACGCTTCGTCTTTTGGAATTGCTGTATTTTCAATTGCTCTAATAGAATCACCAAAAAACTTTGGAACATAAAGTTTAAATATTTGAGCAACAATCGTTATAATAATTCCTAAAAGGAAACGATATTTATATTTGACAAAGTATTTGTTTAAATATTGCAGTTCTTTCATAATATTTTTATGTGATATAATTATTCATCATTAAATTGATTAAAATGGTTCTCAATTGATAATGAATGATTATCTTTTTTTATGGCATTTTATTGCTAAATTATTAAAATAAATATAATTTTTTGAATCAATTTAAAATTATTCGTAATATTGTAATTGAATAGTGAATAATTTTCAAACCAACTAATATCACATGACAACAGAATTATTAAAAGCAAATGAGCTTCATAAAGTAGACCCAGTATTTGGTCAGGTTTCTTTTGATGGTCATGAACAAGTTGTATTTTGTAACGACAAAGATACAGGATTAAAAGCAATTATTGGAATTCATAACACAGTTTTAGGACCGGCATTAGGTGGTACTAGAATGTGGAATTATACAAACGAATGGGAAGCATTAAATGATGTTTTGCGTTTGTCAAGAGGAATGACCTATAAAAATTCGATTTCAGGATTAAATTTAGGTGGAGGTAAAGCTGTAATTATTGGTGATGCTAAAACACAGAAAACACCGGAGTTAATGCGTCGTTTTGGTCAGTTTGTGGATTCTTTATCAGGAAAATATATTACTGCTGAAGATGTAGGAATGGAAACCAAAGACATGGATACTGTAAATGAAGTTACAAAACATGTTGCTGGAATTTCAGTAGATAGAGGAGGCTCTGGAAATCCTTCACCTGTAACTGCTTACGGAGTTTACATGGGAATGAAAGCGGCTGCTAAATACAAATACGGTTCAGATTCTTTAGAAGGTAAAAAAGTATTGGTACAAGGAATTGGACATGTTGGAGAAGTATTGGTACAACATTTAACAGAAAATGGTGCCCTTGTAACTATAACAGATATCAATGAAGAAAGAGTAAATCAAGTGTCAACAAAATACGGAGCTACTATTTATTCAGGTGATGATTTATATAGTGCAGCAGTAGATATTTATGCACCTTGTGCTTTAGGAGCAACAATTAATGATGCTACTATTAACAATATTAAAGCGTCTATTATTGCTGGAGCGGCTAATAACCAATTGGCAAATGAAGCAATTCACGGAAAAATTTTAAAAGAAAAAGGCATTTTGTATGCGCCAGATTTCTTAATTAATGCAGGTGGTGTAATCAATGTGTATTCTGAATTAGTAAAATGGACGAATGCTCAGGTGATGGAAAAAACAGAAAACATCTATAATACTGCATTAGAGATTTTCAAATTTGCAGATGATAATAACATTACTACGCATCAAGCAGCCTTTTCAATGGCACAAAAACGTATTGATGATGCAAAAAATGAATTAAAGAAGTAATTCATTTTAAATAAAATTGTATTTTTGCAGAGCGAAAGGAGTTATTCTTTCGCTCTCTTAATTTTATAAAGTTCTTAATTAGTATGTTAAACAGAAGACATATCCGAGTAAAAGTGATGCAAAGTATTTATGCCATGCATCAACATCAATCAGATAATTTGGATAAAGAAGAAAAATTTCTTTTTCAAAGTATTGAAAATACCCAAAATTTGTATCTATTATTGCTTTCAG
>JBIKZB010000094.1:0-6809 GCA_044354955.1 Flavobacterium sp.
TTATACAATTAATAGTGGGGCTAACCAAACAATAACATTAACGAGTGGTACTGCAACGGTAACAATTCCAAATGCTACTGCAAATCAAATTTTAAATTTAGTTTCGGTTAGTTTAGGATCTTGTACTGCTTCATTAAGTAACTCATCGACTGTAACTGTTGGTGCTGTTGCAATATGGAATGGAACGACTTGGTCTCCTACAACACCAGCTGCTAATATGGGAATCGTTTTTAACGGAACGTATACTACCTCAGGAACAATTGAAGGATGTAATTGTACGATTAACTCAGGAAATGTAACGATTGCTTCTGGTGACACTATGTTACTTAGTAATGAATTAACTGTGACTGGTGGAACATTTACTGTAGAAAACAATGCAAATTTAATTCAAACGAACAATGTGACAAATAGTGGTAATATTACTTATAAAAGAACTTCGCCACTAACGGTTAATACTTTAGATTATGTTTACTGGGCAACACCTGTAAGCGGTCAAACTGTCCCAAGTGGATGGAATTATTTTTGGGATAATGCAGCCAGCACAAGTGGAAATTGGATTGCTGCTGCAGGACAAGTATTAACAGCTGGAAAAGGAGTTATTATGAGAGGTGTAGGCACTAAAAACTTTACAGGCGTACCTTTTAACGGAGAAATTTCAATAAATGTGTACAGACGTGCAATTGGAGGTTATGACGACAATTGGAATTTAGTAGGTAACCCTTACCCTTCTGCAATTAGTGCTGATGAGTTTTTAGCAGATCCTGACAATACAGCTATTGAAGGTTCAATTGCTATATGGACTCATGGTTCAGCAATTTCAAGTAATAATCCAAATCCTTTTTATAGTACTTTTACGTACAATTATAATCCAGAAGATTATATTATTTATAACACATTTGCTGATCAAACTGGACCTAGTTCATTTGGTGGAAATATTGCAGCAGGACAAGGGTTCTTCTTAAAATATGATGAAACTGCACCAACGGCAGCTTCAAGCACCATCAAATTTAAAAACAGTATGCGTACAGATGTTAGTGGTAATAGCTATGGAAACTCACAATTCTATCGTTCTTCACAAAGCATTGAGAAACACCGCATTTGGTTAGATTTTATTAATGGTGGTAATCCTGCAACTTCAAGAACTGTTGTAGGGTATGCAGATCTTGCTACTGCAGGTAAAGACCGCTTATTTGATGCTTCAACCACTATAACAGCAAGTAATGCAACAATGTATTCATTAATTGGTATGGATAAAATGAGTATTCAAGCTAAAGGGCTACCATTTACAGATCAAGAAACGATTCCAATAGGATATAATGCACCTCAAGCGGGCAATTATACTGTGGCCATTCATTCAGTTGACGGATTGTTTGCTACACAAAACATTTATTTAGAAGATACTCAATTAAATCTTATACATGATATCAAACTAGCACCTTATACATTTACAGCAACACAAGGTGAAAATAATACACGTTTCATTTTACGATTTACAAATCAAACATTAGGAAACGAAGATTTCTCCAATGAAAATGCAATCACTGTGTATACGAATGATGCAATTCATGTAGCTACAACAAATCAAACTATTAAATCAGTTAGAGTATCTGATTTATTAGGAAGAGTTTTAGGAACTTTTAATAAGGTAAATTCAACTTCATTTACTTGTGATAAAATTCAAAAAACGCAAAGTACACTAATTGTCAAAGTAACTTTAGAAAATGGTTTTGTAAAAACATATAAAATAATTTTCTAATTACAATTGATTAATAAAACTATAAAAAGGTCTCTTAATTAAATAGCTAAGGTCTTTTTCATTAGCATAAGCCTCTCGTTCAAATGAAATATTTAAATATGCTTTTTTCTTGTCTTTAAATTGAATCCATCTGTATAGATACTCAAAAAAATACCACAAAAAAAACGGAAGTATCAATAACTCTAACTGCTGTCTTATGTGAATTTTTTCGTGATTTAATAGTACATAATTATGCTTATCCTCCGAACTAATAAGTATAATAAACGGAAACAAGGTAATTCCTCGAAAACCTTTTGGTATTAAATATTTAAAAACTAGTACTATCATTTGATGCAAAGTTGCTAAATTTGTCGATATGAATAACGATATAAATCCGAATAATTTAAAAGAAGGGGAAGATTTCTATTATACCCCTGAGGGATACAAATGTTTTACCGAAAAATATCACTTAAAAAGAGGTTATTGCTGCAAAAGCGGTTGCCGCCATTGTCCGTATGGATTTGATAAAAAAACGGGAACAAATAAAAAATAATTTGTATTTAGTTGCAGTATTCAGTTAAAAAAATAAACATCAATACAATATATAAAGAAATGACGTTTCAAGAACAAATATTACAAGGAATTCCTTCGGTTTTACCAAATCCAAAACCGTATGAAACAGAAATAAATCATGCGCCAAATCGAAAAGAAATTCTTTCTGATGAAGAAAAAAAATTAGCCTTAAAAAATGCTTTACGCTATTTTGACTCTAAACATCACGCTGAATTACTTCCCGAATTTAAAGCCGAATTAGAATGTTACGGAAGAATTTACATGTATCGTTTACGTCCTGATTACAAAATGTACGCACGACCAATTTCGGAATATCCTGGAAAATGTGAACAAGCGAAAGCCATTATGTTAATGATTCAAAACAATTTGGATTATGCGGTGGCACAACATCCACATGAGTTGATTACTTATGGTGGAAACGGAGCTGTTTTTCAAAATTGGGCACAGTATTTATTGACTATGCAATATTTAGCAGAAATGACTGATGAGCAAACTTTAGCTATGTATTCTGGTCATCCAATGGGATTATTTCCTTCACATAAAGATGCTCCAAGAGTTGTGGTTACTAATGGAATGGTAATTCCAAATTATTCAAAACCAGATGATTGGGAGAAAATGAATGCTTTAGGTGTATCGCAATACGGACAAATGACTGCAGGAAGTTATATGTATATTGGTCCGCAAGGAATTGTTCATGGAACAACAATCACCGTTTTAAACGGATTTAGAAAAATAAAAAAAGCTCCAAAAGGCGGATTATTTGTAACCTCAGGACTTGGAGGAATGAGTGGTGCTCAGCCAAAAGCTGGAAATATTGCAGGCTGCGTAACCGTTTGTGCTGAAGTAAATCCTAAAATCACACACATTCGTCATTCACAAGGATGGATTAATGAAGTAGTTGAAAATATAGACGAACTGGTACCAAGAGTTAAAAAAGCGCTTGAAAATAACGAAATAGTTTCTATTGCTTATTTAGGAAATGTAGTTGATGTATGGGAACGTTTTGATCAAGAAAATCTTCATATCGATTTAGGTTCTGATCAAACTTCTTTGCATAATCCATGGGCTGGAGGTTATTATCCAATCGGGTACACTTTTGAAGAGTCAAATAATTTAATGGCTAATCATCCTGAAAAATTCAAGGAAGAAGTTCAAAAAACATTGCGTCGTCATGCTGTAGCCATTAATAAACATACCGCAAAAGGAACCTATTTCTTTGATTACGGAAATGCATTTTTACTTGAAGCTTCTCGTGCTGGAGCCGATGTATTTGCTAAAAACCACATCGATTTCAAATACAATAGTTATGTACAAGACATTATGGGACCTATGTGTTTCGATTATGGATTTGGACCTTTCCGTTGGGTTTGTGCTTCAGGAAATCCTGAAGATTTAGCCAAAACCGACAAAATTGCCTGCGATGTTCTGGAGGAAATGATGAAAAACTCACCAGAAGAAATCCAACAACAAATGGCCGATAATATCCAATGGATAAAAGGTGCGCAAGAAAACAAATTAGTCGTAGGGTCTCAAGCTCGTATTTTATATGCTGACGCAGAGGGAAGAATAAAAATTGCAGAAGCCTTCAATCAAGCGATTGCCCGTGGCGAAATTGGCTTCGTAATTTTAGGCAGAGATCATCACGACGTTTCTGGAACGGATTCTCCTTATAGAGAAACCTCCAACATTTATGATGGTTCACGCTACACTGCAGATATGGCTATACAAAATGTAATTGGAGATAGTTTCCGTGGAGCTACATGGGTTTCTATCCACAATGGAGGTGGCGTTGGCTGGGGCGAAGTAATTAATGGTGGGTTTGGTATGGTTCTTGATGGAAGTAAAGAAGCATCTAAACGATTAGAGTCGATGCTTTTCTGGGATGTAAACAACGGAATTTCAAGAAGAAGTTGGGCTAGAAATGAAGGAGCTATTTTTGCAATAAAAAGAGCCATGGAGACGCAACCTTTGTTAAAAGTTACCATCCCTAATATAGTGGAAGAGCAATTGTTCGATTTTTAGATAATTTATGTTTTAGAATTATCAATGAAATCAAACAATTTGGATACATAATAATCTAAAATTCTATAAAATGAAAACATTAAAATTACTTTCGATACTTCTAATTGCAACTTTAGCATCGTGTAGTTCAGTTAGAGTAAATGCCGATTACGACAAAAAAGCAACTTTTGTAAATTACAAAACCTATGCTTATTTAAAAAGCGGAATTGATAAGGCTGAAATTTCTGATTTAGATAAGAAAAGAATTCTTTATTCAATTGATGAAGTTATGACAAAAAAAGGTTTTAGCAAATCTGAAAACCCTGATGTTCTAATTAGTATTTTTACTAAAGAAAGAGAACGTGTTGATGTGTACAACAACATGGGATTTGGCTGGGGCTGGAATCCTTATTGGGGAATGGGTATGGGATACACAAATGTAACTACCACTCCCGAAGGAACACTTTTTATTGATATAATTGACGCAAAAACAAAAGAGTTAGTTTGGCAAGGAGAAGGTAGTGGCTATCTTACTAAAAACACAGAAAAAAAAGACGCCCGAATTATGGAGTTTGTTTCAAAGATATTAGAGCAATATCCTCCAAAATAATTACTTATAAAAGATAAAAAAGAGTTAGTGTTTGCTAACTCTTTTTTTTTAAGAAAAATTTATAGTAATTTTACACCAATTGCTACAGCTATAAAAATGGAAAAAACTAATAAATCTCTAGTTTATAAAATTCTTAAAATAACAGGCATTACTTTTTTAAGTACCATGTTACTTTTAATTATTCTTCCAATTCTTTTTGCTGATACTATTACAGAAAAAGTTAGAGTGTTTGCAAACAATCATATTGAAGGTGAACTAAATTTCAAAGACTCTGAACTTTCATTTTTCAAACATTTCCCTTCATTAACATTAACCTTAAACGATTTAAACCTAAACGGTTCAAAACCATTTAAAGATAAATCACTTCTAGCTGCAAAAGAAATTGGTTTTGGGATAAACGTATGGAGCACTGTATTTGGATCCCAAACCCAAATTGAAGAAATATTTTTAGAAGAAGCTAAAATAAATGTATTAGTCAATAAAAAAGGAGAGGCTAACTATAATATTTACAAATCAACTTCAAAGAACAATTCAAATTCATCTGAAAGTGCTTCATTGAATCTCGATAACATTCAAATCAACAACAGCTATTTATTATATAACGACAAATCTACTAAAATACAAATTGAAGCAAAAGGTCTAAATTACAAAGGAAAAGGCGATTTATTAAAATCAAATTTTAATTTAAAAACTACCGCACAAATTGATAGTTTAAGTTTCGTGTATGATAAAAGTGAATATTTAAAAAACAAAAAAGTAAAAGCGAAATTAATCACAAAAATCAATACAAATTTCCTTTCCTTTATTTTTGAAAAGAATGATTTAATCATCAATAAGCTCCCTGTAGAATTTACTGGTTTTTTTGATTTTTTAAAGAACGGTTATCAAATGGACTTTAATTTAAAAACTGAAGACAGTGACTTAGATGACTTATTCTCCGCTTTACCAGCCGAATATGTTTCTTGGATGACCGAAACTAAAATGAAAGGAAAAACATCCGCTTTATTAACTTTAAAAGGAAAATACATCGCTTCACAAAATTTAAGTCCCGAATTAAATTTCAACATTAAAGTACGAGATGGTTATGTAAAACATACGAAAGCACCTTATCCGGTAGAATCTATTTTTTTAAATTTAGAAACTAAACTTCCTAATTTAGACATTAACCAACTCAAAGTAAAATTAGATTCGCTGTATTTTGATGTGAATAAAAATAATTTAAGTGCCATTTTAATTTCAAATGGTTTTGGCAATAAAATAACCATAGATTCAAAAATAAAATCAAAATTAGATTTGGCTTTTTTAAGCAATGCGCTACAAATTCCAAATTTTAAATTAGCTGGTGAATTAAATACTGATATTGTTTCAAAAGGAGATTACATTAAAGCAACTAAAAAGTTCCCCGTTACAAAAGGAAATTTCGTGCTAAAAAACGGATTTATTCAAACATCGTATTATCCAAAACCTATTGAAAACATAAATCTTAAAGCCGTTTTAATCAGTCCTACAAACGATTTTAAAGACGTCTCATTTGTGCTTTCTTCTGCGAATTTAACTTTTGAAGGAGAACCTTTTTCAATGAACGCTTCTTTCAAAAATTTTGATGATATAAATTATGACGTAAAAGCAAAAGGAACTTTAAACATTGCTCGAATTTACAAAGTATTCTCTCAAAAAGGACTGGACATCGATGGCTTCATTAAAGCAGATTTAAGTTTAGCAGGTACACAAAGCGATGCAACAAATGGCAATTACAATAATTTAAAAAATAGTGGAACACTTGAAGTTAAGAACATTAAAACAACATGTGAATATTTAGCAAAACCTTTTATAATCGAAAACGGTTTGTTCACATTCAATCAAGATAAAATGAACTTTTCAAATTTCAAT
>JBIKZB010000095.1:0-6755 GCA_044354955.1 Flavobacterium sp.
GAATTAGCGAAGCACTTCCTTGTTGTGCAGTTACGATAACTTCAGCAGCATCTCTAAACAAAGAATCTCTTTCTGAGATATCTATATCAAGTTTTATGCCACTATCTTCTCCCACGTATTCAGGAAGTAAGTAAGCTTCGGGATATGCTTTTTGTGAACCGATGAAATCACATATTTTATCTACTTCAGGCGTATCAACAAAAGCACATTGCACTCTGACGATTTCGTTACCTTGTGTGTAAAGTAAATCACCTCGTCCAATTAACTGATCAGCACCACCTGAATCTAAAATGGTTCTTGAGTCAATTTTAGAAGTAACTCTAAACGCAATTCGCGCTGGGAAGTTCGCCTTAATCATCCCTGTAATTACGTTTACAGAAGGACGTTGTGTAGCAATGATTAAATGAATTCCGATAGCACGCGCTAACTGAGCCAAACGCGCAATAGGTGTTTCTACTTCTTTACCAGCGGTCATAATTAAATCGGCAAACTCGTCGACCACTAATACGATGTAAGGTAAAAAACGGTGTCCGTTTTCAGGATTTAATTTTCGGTTTTTGAATTTTTCATTGTATTCTTTAATGTTACGTACCATGGCATCTTTTAATAAAGAATAACGATTGTCCATTTCAATACATAACGAGTTTAAGGTATTGATTACCTTAGTATTATCTGTAATAATAGCATCGCCACCATCAGGTAGTTTGGCTAAATAATGGCGTTCAATTTTATTGAAAAGGGTTAATTCTACCTTTTTCGGATCCACCAGAACGAATTTCACTTCGGCTGGATGTTTTTTGTAGAGTAGGGAAGTCAATACAGCATTTAATCCTACCGATTTTCCTTGTCCTGTAGCACCTGCCATCAGTAAGTGAGGCATTTTGGCTAAATCTACTACAAATGTTTCATTCGAAATGGTTTTTCCTAAAGCAATAGGTAATTCCATTTCAGCGGTTTGGAATTTAGGTGAAGAAATAACACTCTTCATGGAAACCATGGTTGGATTGTTGTTTGGTACTTCAATACCAATGGTTCCTTTTCCAGGAATAGGAGCGATAATACGGATTCCTAATGCGGCTAACGATAACGCAATATCGTCTTCTAAGTTTTTGATTTTGGAGATACGAATACCTGCTTCTGGCACAATTTCATATAAAGTAACCGTAGGACCTACTGTTGCTTTTATTTGCGAAATACCGATGCTGTAATTTTTTAAGGTATCTACAATTTTATTTTTATTTTCTTCTAATTCTGCTTGATTGATGGTAATACCACCTGAAGAATATTCTTTTAATAAGTCAATCGAAGGAAATTGGTAATGCGATAATTCTAATGTTGGGTCAAATAACCCAAAATCTTGTACCAATTTAGCGGCTAAATTTTCTTCAACCAATTCTTCTTCTTCCACTTTTTCAATAACAAAAGCATCTTCGTTTACAAAATCTTCTTTGGGAATGCTTCGGTCTTCGATAGAAAAGTTAGTTATTTCTGGTGTTTCTACTTTTGGCTTAGGATCTAAATTTAATTCCGATGCTGAAGCAATTGTTGGTTTTAGAGCTTCTTTATCAATTTCAAAAGAAGAAGGGTAGGTTTTTAATTCGAAATTGCCCATTTCTTCTTCGTCTTCCGTTAAAACGAAGTCTTCTTTAGCGTTGTAAGGAGTAGTTAAAGGTAAATCAGTATTGATCTCCTCCTCATCTTCTTCAGTATCTTCTTTCAGAGGAACAGGAATTGCAGCTGCGCTAATGTCTTCGTTAAATGCTGTTTGTGGCTTTTCAAAAACTTTGGTAAAACTTTCAGGAGACATTTTAATTTTGAATACTAAGAAAATTAGAATACCAAATAGTAGTACTAATAAGGTTCCTGTTTTTCCGATGTAATCTTGGATGTATAGATTCATTTCGTAGCCTACTGTTCCTCCAAGTTGCGGAATGTAGTCCCAGAAAAATCCTAAGATTACAGATACGAAAATGATTAAATATAAGTCCCAAAAAAAACTTTTCTTTAGTTTGGATATTGGCATATCTAACACACCATAAGCACCTAGTAAAAATAATATTCTAACAAATATAAACGATGTTACTCCAAATCCTTTATACAAAAAGAAGTCGGCCAAGTAAGCTCCAAATTTGCCCAACCAGTTTTCTGCTTTAGCATCTCTGTTTATTAATTGAGTTACCAAATCTTGGTCGTTATTACCCGTAATGAAATACGAAATAAAAGAAAGTAGTAAGGCTAATGAAAAGAAAATTAGCGAAATACCTAAAATAAATTTCTGCTGACGACTTAAAAGCCAAGAGAATTTTTCTTTGGTTTCAGTAGGGTTATTAACGGAGTCTTTGCTTGTTTTTTTTGCCATGTAAAAGTAACAATTTTTACAAAAGTAGCTAAATTAAAACAAATACGGAAAATAAATAATACATCCGATTGCAATTGCAGTTAAAGCTGCAAAAAATACAGCACCAGCGGCAATATCTTTAATAAAACCAATGCGTTCGTGAAAATCTGGGTGAATAAAATCGGCAATTTTTTCTACTGCAGTATTTAAGCCTTCGATTCCTAAAACTAAGCCAAATACAAGAATTTGCATCATCCATTCATATCGGTTAATGCCTACATAAAATCCAGCAAATGTCATGAGTACCGCCAAAGACGATTGCACCATAACACTGTGCTCTGTTGTTATTAATTTGAATGCTCCTTTAAGGGCATACACCATACTTTTTAATCGGCCTGTAAAAAGGGTTTCGTCTTTTTCGAATTTCATTTACTATGTTTTAATTTTTTTTTGATTGTATAAGGCAATCAAAATAAGAATTTTGTCATGCTGAACACGTTTTAGAATTACTTTATGGATTCTAAAACTTCTTTGAAAGAAGCTGAAACAGGTTCAGCCTGACAAATCTTGTTTATAATCAATTATAATATAGCTAAAGCTGCTTCATAATTTGGTTCGTTTGCAATTTCGCTAACTTGTTCGGTATGAAGAATTGTTCCGTTTTCATCTAAAACAATTACTACACGCGAATGTAAACCTGCTAAAGGACCATCGGTAATTTCTAAACCAAAGTTTTTACCAAAGCTACCTTCTTTAAAATCAGAAAGATTGATTACGTTTTCTAAACCTTCAGCGCCACAAAAACGTTTTTGAGCAAAAGGTAAGTCTCTAGAAATACACAAAACTTTTGTGTTTTCTAACGTACTCGCGTTTTCGTTAAATTTTCTAACCGAAGTTGCACAAGTTCCCGTATCAATGCTTGGAAAAATATTTAAAACCACTCTTGAACCAGCAAAATCAGCTAAAGATGCTGTTCCTAAATCGGTTTTAACTAAATTAAAATCGGTTGCTTTTGAACCTACTACTGGCAATTCGCCATTTGTGTGAATTGGATTTCCTCCTAGTGTAATTGATGCCATACCTTTGTTTTATTTAAAGTACAAAAGTAAAGAATAATTAGTTAAAGAAACACTTATATTTTGCTTAAGATTAATTATCGCAACAACCAATTCTTAAAATCGAAGAAGTTTTTTGGTGAAACCCCATGTCCAATTGGGTATTCTTGGTATTCCACTTCCAAACCTAAATTTTCTAACGCAGGTTTAGCTTTTCGAGCCCAGTCAACTGGGATTACTTGGTCAACCGTACCATGGGAAACGAAGAATTTCAAATGTGAAATGGCTTTGGTATCGATAACTTCTGGTAAGATGTCTTGATTGAAATAACCGCTTAATGCAACCACTTTTGCTATTTTTTCTGGATAGGTTAGGGCAGTAGCATAGCTTAAAATCGCACCTTGACTAAAGCCTACTAAAGTTACATTTTTAGTATCGATAGGATATTGTTTAACAATCTCGTCAATAAAACCAGCAATTAGTGTTACTGATTCTTTGGCTTGTTCGTTATCTGAAAACTTATTTTCATCTGCATCAAAATGAATGGCATACCATGCATGACCATACGGTTGTAAATCATAAGGCGCACGAACCGAAATTACATAACTATCATCTGGTAATTCGGTAGCGAATGAAAATAAATCTTCTTCGTTACTGCCATATCCATGTAGTAATATTAATACTGAATTTTTTTCGTGTATAATTTTAGGTTCTTGAATTAGATAGTGTAAGTTCATTTAAAAAAGGTTAAAAGTTTAGGTGTTTAAATGTTTAAAAGGATTTGAATACTTTTTGGTAGATTGCTCCTAAAAAAGGAACCATTTTTGTCTCATTATTTAAACACGTTATAAATCCATAAACCCATAAAATAAAAATAAAAATCCAAAACGAAGCTGAAACCATCCAATTATCAAAATACCCTATTGGATATCCCATTAAAAAGAAGGTTAGAAAAATCCCTAAAGCTTGTCGAATGTGAAAACTTGCAAATTCGCTACGGTTTTCTTCTTGGTTCATAAATATTGCAATTACCGAACCTATAATGGTTAAATAGCTTACAATTGCCGTTTGCTTCCCTTTTTCTATTTCGTTCATATTCTAAAAATTATCAATTATTCATTATCAATTGTCCATTGTTGTAAATTCCGATGGCTTTTCCTTTCATTTTTTGTCCTAAGAAAGCTGAATTTTTTGATTTAGATTGGATGTTTTCTTTTGCAAAAATCCATTCGTTAGCTGTTGTAAAGAGTGAAATATCGGCTTTGTTTCCAATAATAATTGAAGGGTTATTAATATTGAAAACCAGTTTGTTAGAAACTAATTTATTAACTATTACTTCAAGTGGTAAAATTGTTTGTAAAGCTCCAAAAGCACTTTCTAATCCGATGGTTCCATCTTTGGCTAAATCGAATTCTAATTTTTTATGTTCGATATCTAATGGATTATGATCGGATGTTATACAATCTATTGTTCCGTCTAACACAGCTTCTACTAATGCTATTCTTGTAGATTCTTCGCGTAATGGAGGCAATACTTTGTATCTCGAATCAAATCCCATTAAAATCTCGTCGTTTAAAACTAAATTATGAACGGCAACGCTACAAGTAACTTGCAATCCTTTCGCTTTTGCGTCTTTAATTAATTGGATACTTCCTTGAGTAGAAACTGTTGGAATGTGTAATTTTCCGCCGGTATATTCTAATAAAAATAAGTTACGTGCGACTTGCAATTCTTCGGCTAAAGCAGGAATTCCTTTCATACCAAGTTTTGTACTGATAACGCCTTCATTAGCAATTCCAATTCCTTTTAACGTGCTGTCTTGACAAAAAGCGATCACCATTCCGTCGAAATCTTGTACATATTGTAAGGCTATTTTTTGAAGATTCGCATTTTGTAACGCTTTCTTGTAATCACCAAACGCAATGGCTCCAGCGTTTTTCATGTCGAATAATTCGGCTAAATCGGTTCCTTCGCTTCCTTTGGTTAAAGCTCCGATTGGATATAAAGTTGTCGCTTGGTTTTTAGCTCTGTCCAATACAAATCGTACTTGCGCTTGATTATCAATGGTTGGGTTTGAATTCGGTTGTAAGGCTACCGCTGTAAATCCGCTTTTAGCTGCAACTTTTAAGCCGTTTTCTATGGTTTCACGGTCTTCATAGCCTGGTTCTCCAAACGAAACCGAGCTATCCATCCAACCTTGTGAAATATGTAAATTAGGAACAGTCACTACTTCAAAACCTGAATTAGTAGCGATTTCTTTTTCTATTTGCGTTATCGTCCCGTTTTCAATTTTGATGTCCATAGTTTGGTTGTGAAACGGACTTGAAGCGTCGATGATTTTCGCTTGTTTTAGAATAACTTGCGTCATTTTACAAATTTTTGGATTAGTAGTTCTGTGAGTAATAATAGTAGTGTTGCAATAATAAACCATTTCCAAATTTCATTGCTTGTGCGTTCGGAAGCAATGTCGTTTAAAACAGTGTCTATGTTGTTTACTTTCGTGAAATTTTCAAAATTGGCAGTTGTAACTTGTGTTAAGTCACTTTCGGTTCTTGGATAGTTGAAACTGATTTTCTTTAGCGAATTATTTGCTTTGATGACATCAAAATTTCCAGCTTCTTCAGGATAATCGCCAAAAGACAGTTTGCATTTGGTATTCAAAATTTGTTGCATCGGAATGAAACTGTAGCCTTCTTTTTCTATTGAAACTACTTCGTCTTTAGCTAAAATCGTTTCTAAAATCAGGTTTTCGTTTTCTCCGATGGTGTAAGCGTTAATTCCCGTTTTGCCTTGATTTTGTCCCATGTTGTATAAGGTGGGAACTATCAATGGCGCATTTTGGAAGTTACTATTTTGTTTGTTTATAGGTGCCGAAAATGCATAAAAAGTTCCTAAGCGATTGGTGGTTGAACCCACAAAAACTGCGTTGTCTTCGTATTGCAAAATATTCGTAATTCCTGATAGACCAAAGCTTTCTTTTACATTTGGATATTGAAAATTAGTCACTTTTTTCTCAAATACCGTTTGAAATAGCGGATGGCTAAAGTTGATTTTCGTGATTTGTTTTCCAGAAGTCGAAAGTTGGGAATAGCTCAATCCACCGAAGTTTTTTGCAAAAGCATTTAATTGACTTGGTGTATTTTTTGCATTCGGAATCAAAACAATATTGCCTCCTTTTTCGTAAAAGGATTTTAGCGTTGTTCCTAATGCAACTGGTAAGTCTTCTAATTCATTCAATACAATGGCATCTTGATTTTCAATTTGATTGTAATCTAGAGTGGCTAATTCGGTACTTTGAAAAGTAAACTCATCAGTCGTAAAAATGCGACTTAAGAAATTGTTTTTATCCGAATTTCCTATAG
>JBIKZB010000096.1:0-6722 GCA_044354955.1 Flavobacterium sp.
TTGGATTTGTTGAAATGGCTAATGATGCTGAGGCTCAAAAAGCAATCGACGAATTAAACGGTGGAACTATCGAAGGTAGAAAAATTGTTGTTAACAAATCTGAACCAAAACCAGAAGGCGAAAGAAGAAGCTTCGATCGTAACGCTGGTGGAAGTAGAGGTGGTTATTCTAATAATAGAGATAACAACTCAAGAGGTCGTTATTAATATACTTTTTGGATATAAAACGCAGAAAGCCTTCGCATCGCGAAGGCTTTTTTATTTACTCTATTTTTTATTTATCGAATTAAACTAAAATGTCCTTTAAATTCTTTTGTTACATTGTCTTTGGTGTATTCAATTGTAAACCAATAATCAGTAGCTGGAAGTAATTTGTTATTGAAAGTTCCATTCCATCCTTCACCACTAGGGTCTATTTGTTTTATTAATTTTCCAAATCTATCAAAAATTCTAATAGTTGTAGCTTCTAGAGCACGACTTCCTTTAATGTTCCAAGTATCGTTATAACCATCTCCGTTAGGTGTAAAATATTTTGGATAATCAACAATTGTAAATTGACTAGCAACATCGCCACAACCAAACTTGTTTATTACAGTTAATGTGTAATCTCCTCCTGGTATGTTGGTAAATGTATTACTTGGCTGAAAATAAGTTCCATCAATAGAGTATAAATAGTCGTTTGATGCAGGTGAAACTATTGCAGTGATTGTATTTTCAATTCCAAAAGAAACGATTTCATCAGGAGTTATAGTAAGTGTATTAGGTACAATAGAATTTTGAGTACTTACATTAAATACCGAAGAACAATTGGCAGCATTTGAAATATTAGTAACTTTAACAGAGTATATTCCTACGGTTGAGGTAGTAAAAGATGTGTTAGTTTCTCCAGGAATTTCATTTCCTATTTGTGCATCATGTCCAATATACCATTGAAAAATATAATCAGTATTATTTAATAAAGTTTTTATTTCTACAGGATACGTAATACTATTAAGTTGGTCAATACAAATAATATATGGATCATTTGAAAGTTTGTTTTCTGGATAAGGTCTTACATATAAATCTAATTCTAAAATTTTAAAACAAGCCAATCCTGTTTCGCTATCAATGTTAGTTCTACTGTTTAATCGAACATAAATTTTCTGATAATTAATGGTAGTATTTTGGAATATGTTTGGAGTAGTTATTCGATTTGTATTTCCATTTAACAAAGCGTCTGCAAGTTCGGTATAGTATTTAAATGCAATAGTATTAACGGGAGTTGTACCTGCCATTTGTATTTCTCTTGTAGTTAAATCGAAAAATTCAAATCCAGAATCGTTACACAATTCAATTGGTATAGGATTAGAATTACTTCCAGGTAATGACATTACAACAAGACTTAGCGTAGTGAATGTTTCACAAGAATTATTTGTAGGATCAACAACTTTACAAATGATGATTGTTGATGCACTCAAATAATTAGTTGTCGTTGTGATTGGATTGTTGGCCAAAACATCAGCATTATTAGCATAAAAACTTACTTGATAATTTAAATTTCCATTCACAATTTGATTAATTCGACTGGTTAAATTAAAAGTAGCAGTTGTATCTCCACATAAACGAATAGGGGAAGGTTGAATAATAATTGGATTTTGAAAAACCGAGATATTAAAGTTTACAATAGAAAAACATTGGGTTAGTGTGTCAAATAATCGAGCAAAAATAGTTCTATTTCCTGTTGTTAAAGGGAGTGGAGTGCTTTTATTTATCTCAAAAACATTGTCTTTCGCATTATCAAATGTATTAAAATAAGAAACTATAACGGTTGGGTTTTGACCAGATAAAGCTTCAACATCTTTTGTGTTTAATAAATAGGTGTCTAATAAACATAAATTTTCATTTGCAATTACATTTTGAATTGGAGCTTGTGTTACAACAACTTGAAATGTTCCTATACCTTCACAGCTTTGTGTAGTATTTGAAATAACTCTTGTGTATACGGTTGTAGTACCAATTGGAATTTGATTCAAATTACTCAATCCATTTAAACCTGTTGATGCATCTGATGTGTTTAAATGAAAAGAGATACTCACATCTGAACTGGCAAAATAGGTGTTTTTTATAGCGATTCGTTGTGCATCAAAATTTAAAAAACCATAGTTTTGATTAATTTCTGGGCAAACGGATGGAATATTAGGGTAATTGGCAACACTTGTTGGATTAATTTGTAATGTAAAACTTCCAACACCAGAAGAGGTACAATTTGGAGTTACATTTTCATTTACCAATTTAACATAAATAGTTTGTAAAAATGGAGAAGTTAAATTAATATAATTTGATGGATTTAGTATTTGTTGCGTTAAAGCAATATCAGTATAGAAATTTAAAGTTAATCCTGCAGTGCTATTGGTGAAATAATTGTATAGCTGTAATAAATTAGTTTCGGCAATTCCATCAAGTGTATTATTGATGTAATCACATTGTTCTAAAGTGGTTGTGATAGTGTTAATTACAGGTAAAGCATTAATAGTAACTGAAATCGTATTTGAAAAATTTAAACACGTTCCTTGTTCAGTAGTTTCTAAATAATATTGTGATGTTGTATTTAAAGCCTGATTAAATTTGTTGACCGTATAAGTAGAACTATTCGCGCCAGGTATTGCTAAGCCATCCTTAATCCATTGGTAAGAAAGTGCGCTGTTAATACTCGCATTTGCATTTATTGAAGTAATAGTATAAGAATCATTTTCGCAAATAGTTGTATTTGAAGCAATTTGAATATTTGGATTTCCAATGATTCTAATAATAGTAGAGTTTGTTTCTGAACAAGGAGAATTGGTTACTTTAATAAAATAATCACCTGTTAAAGTTGGAGTAAAAGTAGTTGTTGTAGCGCCACCAATTGGGTTGTTATTGCGATACCATTGATAGTTTAGTATGTCAATTGTTGGATTTAAATCAATATTATTCGTAATATTTGATGATAATACTGGGTTTGTGTTTAAACAAACGGTATTAGAATTTGAAATACTAACAAGTGGTTTTATGTGAAATTTCAAATTGACTTCTGCTTCACTAACTCTTAGCCCTGTTAGGCTCCCAGTTGGATTTACGGTGATGTCATAAGCAGTGGTAATTACTTTATATACACCACTTTCAGAAACAATTAAGTTGTTTGTTGAAATTGTTGAATTTGAAATAGCATCAATTTGAACATTATCTTTAAACCAAGTATAGTTGAATCTTAAATTACCAGGAACACCCGGAAAATCTGTAATATCTACAGTAGCTACAATTTCTTTGGTGTCAGGTTTACAATAGTCTAAATTAGTCAAAAGTGAACCATCAGTATTGTTTAAACTAACTGACGATAAGAAATCGCAATTTGTACTTCCAGAACCTCCAGTTTGTGAAACAGTAATGTTTCCTGCCTGTCCTGAATAATTGTCAATTACAATTACATATAAATCACCTGCATTACTGTTTGGTATAGTAACCGTTTCAAGACTTGCACCACTATAACTACAGTCTACTTCATTGCTAGTGTTTAATTGGTTACAAATGTTATTTAAATTTTGGAAAGGTCCCCATAAAACAAAGTCAACATCTGTACCATTACCGGCTAAATTTCGTTGACTAATTTGAAGAACAACATTTCCTGGAGTATCGATTTCAATAAAAAACCAAGTTGGCCCCACATATTGAGTCGGAATACAGGTTGAATTGAAGTTTTCACCATTTCCACCAACAGAACTACTAAAAGGTATATTAGTAGCACAAGATTGATACGCACTTGGATTAGCGGCCAGCTCGGCACAAGAAGATGCACCACCTTGAGCAAAGGCGCTTATACTTATAAAAAGTAAAAATATTAATAAATTAAGAACCCTTTTTTTCATGTTTATAGTTTGGAGTGCTAATTTATTAATTTTTAGTCTTAAAGTTACATAATTAACATTTTCCTTTTATTTTGTTTTAATTTGGATTTGCTAAGGTCTTGTAAATACTAATTATGGCATTTAAATATCTGTTTTCTAGAGCAATTTCGTTTAGTTGTGAACTTACTAATGAATTCTCTCTAGAATTGATAATGAATAATGAACTTTCTCCCATTTCAAATAGTCGATCTTCAGCATTTAGTAGTTTAGTGAAATCTTTGACTAACTTGTCATTATAATCTTGTTGTTTTTCGAGTGAAACAATTTCCTGTTGCTGAGATTTGATTTTATTTTCAAGATTTTTTCGTTCAAATTGTAAGTTGAATTCTGAATCTTGAATTTTTAAATCCGCTAGTTTTAAACTTCCTCTTTCTTTTCTAAGAAATATTGGGAATGAAAAATTTATCCCAATTTTATAATCTTCAAAACGATAATTATCAATATAACTTGGTTCAGATAAATAATTGTAGCTTAAATCTAATTTAGGCAAGAGTGCATTTGCTTTTAATTTTCTCTCTACTTTTAGCATTGCAATTTTAGCATCTAATGCTTTTATTTTTGGATGATTCTCCAAGTCAATTGTTGCGAGTTCGTTAATTTTTAGCGTTTCTTTAATATTGTTAGTAAGTAAATCCTCTGGTTTTAAAGCGTCACTTAATTCAAACGGAATGTTGTTTTCAAGCCATAAATAATTTGATAATTCTAATTTTGCTTTAGTAAGTTTAAGTTTAGCATCTTCTAAATTTAATTGCCGCGTTTTTACCACAATTCCAGCTTCTATGCTGTCTATAGCAGGTTTGTCTCCTTCGTTTATTAAAGTAGCGATGCCTTTGTATCTAATTAAAGCGTTTTGAATGTAATTTTCATAAAGTTTTACTTCATCAAAACTTCTTTTCCAATTCATATAGCTAACAGCAGCTTCGTAAATAATTTCAGTTGCTTGAAGATTTCGCTCGGCAGCATTTAAATTTCTTGCAATTTTAGCTTTTCTAACATCGGCCATTCGTTGATTAATGAATAATCCTTGGCCAATAGGAACGGCTATTCCTAGTGAAGTTAATCCACTGTTAGGTAACGTGTTTTCAGGATTTACATAGATACCTTCTGAATTATCAAATCCTGCTTTTAGTTCAATTCCATACCAAGTAGGAATTTTAAAACTACTGTTTAAGATAGAATAATATTCACTTGTTTTAAATTGCTTTTCGTTGTATTCTACTTCTATTTTTGGATCAAAAGCACCTCTTGCTAGCATTAAATTAGCCTGTGCTTCATTTAGTTTTAAATCGGCTTGTTTTACTAATGGGTGGTATTTTTTTACATACCCTAAAAATTCATTAAAACTAAATTCGGTCATGGTGTCTTGTCCAAAAACACTCAGAGTACTACAAATGAAAAGTATGAAATAAATTAGCTTCGATTTCATTATTTTTTAGTTTTTTCAGTTGGTGTTGGTTCATAAAAATTAGGTGGAAAACCATTTAGTGTTCTCCAAATTTCAAACCAAATAGGTACATTATTTAATAAAGCTATAGTTTGTGTTCCTGCTCCAATACTTAATTGTTTAGGCCAAACTTTGTCATTTTTATCGGGAGCAATTAAAACTCTATATTTTCCATTTTCACTTATGAAGTTTTCTTTAGCCACAATAACGCCTCCAAAAGTTCCAAAAGAAGCACCAGGCCAACCGCTAAATACAATTGAAGGCCATCCATCAAACCATACTCTTACTTTTTCGCCTTTGTGTATTAATGGAAAATCTACTGGACTAATATAAGTTTCCACAGCAATATCAAAGTTAGCAGGCATAATACTTATAATAGAAGTGCCTTCTTTGATGGTTTCTCCAATTCCACTTTGTAACGCACGGTTTACATAGCCATTTTGTGGAGCCACAATGTAATACATTCCGTTTCTGATTTGATAATTTTGATATTGATTTTTAAGTTTGTTTACTTGTGCTTCAGTATCAAATTGAGAACTTAATGCGGTTTGTTTATCACTTTGTGCTTTGGCTACTTTTTCTGAATACTCTGCTAAAATTCTATTCAGCTCCATTTTTGCATTTAAAACTTCGTTTTGCGCTGCAATATATTTGTTTTCTTGAGTAATTATTTTTGCCTCTGTATCTTGTAGTTTTACCCTTTTTTCCTCAACGTCTGTTAATGGTTTTAAGCCTTCTTTATTTAAGTTGATAGAACGATTGTATTGTGTTTTAGCAATTTTTAATTGTGTTTTAACGGCTTCTAAGTCTATACTATCACTTTGAACTTTTAATTTAGTTTGAATAAGTTTGTTTTGAGCTTGTTTAAATTTTAATCCTCTTTCATTGTCAATAGCGCCAATTTGATTTTCTAACGCTTTCACTTTTGAGGCATATGAAGAGGCTGAACTAACTTTAGCATCAACTTGCTTGCCTGTGTTTTCTACTAAATTTGGATCTAAATAATCTTCTTTTATCTCTGAAATGAATAGGATGGTGTCGCCTTTTTTCACATAGTCACCTTCATTCACATACCATTTTTCAATTCTACCTGCAATGGCAGATTGAACCGTTTGCGGTCTTTGGTTGGGTTTTAAAGTTGTTACCGAACCAGCACCTGAAACATTTTGTGTCCAGGGTAAGAATAAAAATACCAACAATAATAACCCTAAAATCCAAATGGTTTTTTTTACCATGCGATAGCCATTATTGTCTTCAAATATTTTTGCCGATTTGAATTGACTCATGTCAATCCATTTTTCAACTCTATTTTCTGTAATATTTAACATGATTATTTTATGGTTTTAATTTGACCATTTT
>JBIKZB010000097.1:0-6682 GCA_044354955.1 Flavobacterium sp.
GATTACCTCAACGTTTTCTTACGACCTGAATTCCGATTTGGGATTTTACTTTCGGTAATTGCTACGTTTACTTGGGCGTTATCATCTCTATATATTAAAGAAAACAAGACCAATTTTAATCCGTATTTTAGTTTGGGATTGCAAATGTTGATTTCGAGTATTGTGATTTCGAGCGTGATTGGATTTAATGGCACTTCGGTTCCGTTGAGTGAAATTCCAGCAATTTCTTGGTGGTCGATTGCTTATTTGGTTATTGTAGGTTCGGTTTTGACGTTTATCGCTTTTATTTATGCGTTGGAAAACTTACCAACAGAAATCAGCAGTTTGTATGCATACATTAATCCGATGGTAGCATTATTTTTTGGCTATTTGTTGTTTAATGAACCTTTAACTCCAGCAATTGTCATTGGCGGAACAATAACCATTATTGGACTTTATTTAGTGAATAGAGCGATTAAGAAAAAATAAATTAAGCCACAAATTAAAGGATTTTCACAGATTGTAATCCTCCTAATCTTTTAATCCGTGGTGATAATCTTTACAATTTTATCAAACAAAAAAATCCCACCTGAAATAGATGGGATTTGATTTATTCTTGAATTTAATTACCAAATTTTCACGCGTTTCTCAAAAGGCAAATACATACCGTTGTGTGGTAAAATATTGAACGCTTTATAGAACGCTTCCACATTTTGTAACGGCACATAAGCACGATACATTCCTGGTGAATGTGAATCGGTTTTAACTTGATTTTTAATAGCTTCATCTCTCATTTTACTTCTCCAAATAGTTGCCCAAGAAATGAAGAAACGTTGCTCTGGCGTAAATCCGTCGATTAAACCTGGATTTTTGTTTGCTTTCAAATAGATTTGTAATCCATCGTAAGCTGCATTAACACCTCCTAAATCTCCTATATTTTCACCTAAAGTGAATTTTCCATCAACAAAAATTCCTGGTAATGGTTCTAATGCTGAATATTGGTCGGCTAAAGCACTTCCTAATGTTGTGAATTGTTTCAAATCGTCTTCGCTCCACCAGTTTACTAAATTCCCATCCGCATTGTATCTAGAACCTGAATCGTCAAAACCATGCGAAATTTCGTGACCAATTACAGCGCCAATTCCGCCATAATTAACTGCTTCATCGGCTCTATAATCATAAAATGGAGGTTGTAAAATCGCAGCTGGAAAAACAATTTCGTTATTGGTTGGACTGAAATACGCATTTACTGTTTGTGGCGACATTCCCCATTCTTCTTTGTCTACTGGCTTTCCAATCTTTTCCATATTTTTCTTATGGCTCCATCTGGCGTACATTCTTGAATTATCAAAATACGTTCCGCCTTGTTCTGGAGATTTCATTTCTAATGCAGAATAATCTTTCCATTTGTCAGGATATCCAATTTTTACTCGGAATTTATTTAATTTGATTTTTGCGTTTTCCTTAGTAGCTTTTGTCATCCAAGGTAAATTATCGATACGATTATCAAAAGCTTTCATAACGTTAGCAATCATCGCTTGTGCTTTTTCTTTCGCTTCAGGCGGGAATTTTTTTGCTACGTACAATTTACCTAATGCTTCGCCTAATCTTCCATTAACGGTTGCTAAAGCTCTTTCTTCGGCCGGACGTTGTTTTACAGCTCCTGTTAAGGTTTTTCCATAAAACTCAAAATTTGCATTTTCAATATCAGTTGACAATAACCCTGCCGAACCTCTTAATGCTGTCCATCGCATGTAGGCTTTCCAATCTTCTACTTGGTTGTCTTTTAAAATAGTTTCAACTGTTTGTAAATATTTGGGTTGCGAAACTACTAAAGAATCTACTTTACCCATTCCAACGGTTTGAAAATAAGCATCCCATTTAACGGTTGGTGCTAATTTTTGTATATCAGCAAAAGACATTGGATTGTATGTATTTCTTCTGTCTCTTCTTTGAACACGGTCTAAAGTTGCGGTTGACATTTTAGTTTCTAATGCTAGAATTTTCTTTGCATTAACGTTAGCAACATCTTCAGATTCACCAATGAATTTTAACATTCTTGCTATGTGAGTCAGGTATTTTTCGCGCTTTTCTTTGTTGTCAGGCGCATCAGAAACATAGTAATCTCTATCGGGTAAACCAAGGCTTCCGGTTCCAACATAGACTACGTTTTTGTTACTGTTTTTAGCATCGGCACCTATATAGCTTCCAAAGAATCCTAATCCCATTTCTGGTTCCATTTCGGCCAATAAAGCAACTAATTGATCTGCGTTTTGAACACTATTAATTTTAGCCAAATAAGGTTTTAATGGATCAATTCCTGCTTTATTTCTACTTACCGTGTCTAACACTGTTTTGTACAAATTAATAGCTTTTGCTTGATCAGAATTTGGATCGATAGACTTGTCTTTGATGGCTTCTTTCAAAATAGCCATTACATCGTCATCGGTGTTTTTACGCAATTCATCAAAACTTCCCCAACGGGTTCTATCGGCAGGGATTTCGGTTTTATCTAACCAAGTTCCATTTACATAACGATTGAAATCATCGGCTGGATTTGTAGATTTATCCATATAACCTACATTGATTCCTACGGATACTTTTTTTGCTGTTGCTTCTTGTGATGATTTACAAGAAGATAGCACAACTGTTAAAAAAAGTAAGCCGAAACTTCCTTTTAAGATAAATTTATTCATAGTTATTCTTTAATAATTCGTTTAACTGTTGATTGATTATTTGCTGAAATTTTAACGAAATAAATTCCTTGTGAAATAGAAGATAAATTTATTTGAATTTCAGAATTTGATACTGCAAAATCTTTTTTAGTCCATATCACTTTACCTGTTAAATCGTAAACTTGAATTTCTGTTATTTCATTATCTCCTGAAACTAGATTGAAAATTCCGTTTGATGGATTTGGATACAATACAATATTTTGTAATTCAAAATTTTGACCTGACAAAGTTCCATTAATTAAAAAATCATCAACATTAACACCCAAGTCATTTACAGATTGATCCGAATGAAATACTATTCTAAAGATTATATTTGTTTCAGAATTTAATGCATTTAAAGGATATGTATAAGTTGTTAAAGTTGCATTTAATCCTGTCCATTGTGCACCTGGACAATTATAACAATCTGTTCCTGTAGTTGCCGGTGTTCTGTTGCTATTGTACCATGTTGGACCCATTTCTCCTAAAACAGACCAAGTAGTTCCAAAATTTGTTGAATATTCTACATAAATAATGTCCCAGTTTGGTTCTACATCATATTTCATAGCAAAACTAATCTGTGGATTAATCACATTAGATAAATTATAACATTGAGAAACCAAATACGTTTTGATGTTATCTGGATAATTTCCTGTTAAATTAGTTGTATACACCGTGTTTCCAGATGATGTTAAACCACCTGTACGTGTGCCTCTTTGCCATTGTGCTCCACTTGTTCCTTCATTATATACAATTAAGGCATTTGAAGCATTAGTAAATGGATTTACAACCCCAACAGTTCCCGCATCATTTATATAAAAAGAAGTTGTCCCTTGGTTATTGTCAGAATAAGCATCATTTACAATTACCGTTGTTACATCTAATGTATGAACACCTCTTGATAAAACAGTAGTTGGTAAATTAATTTCCGTTGTTACAGCAGAAGCTAATGAGCCATTCCAAACAAAACTTGAAGGCGTTCCATCAATACTATAATTAATGGTTATTGAAGAAATAGTATTTAATCCATTGTTTTTAACTTCAACTTTAGGTGTAACATTGCTTCCACAATTAATGTCTGCTGTTGGATTTTTAATACTCAAAAATTTAACATCATCAGATGGTAATTGAACTGGAATAGCTGTTTGCCAAATTCCTCTTCCATAAGTTGCTGCAATTAATTTTGCGTCTTCAAGATTAACTTCTAAATCGGTTACTGAGACATTTGGTAAATTTGTATCAAATGGAGCCCATGCAGCCATAGAATCATCTCTATAATAAACCCCTAAACTTGTGCCAAGATACAGCGGATTATCGGTGTTTCTTCCTTGATGAACAATTATATTTTTTCCAATATTTGGAACTCCATTCGATATATCTTCAAATGAAGCTCCTCCATCAGTAGACTTTAAAACCTCTCCATTAGCACCTTCAGTTGTTAAATACACAATATTGCTATCTGAAGAATGAACGGCAATAGATTCAATGTCATTTGTAGTAAAACTTATCGCAGAAAAATTTACACCTCCATTAACACTTTTATACAATACTGTCCCATTTGCAACATAGATTATATTGTTATTTGATGGATCTACTGTAATTAAATCTATATTTCCAGTTCCTAATGCATCTACATTATGCTGTACCCATTCACCACTGGTTAATTTATATAAGTTATCAAAACCTGAAAATATTTCTCCAATTGAATTTGAAGTTAATGGAGTTACCCAATTTCCGTTTTGCCCACCAGGTGAATTTACAGAAGAACTTAATCCATTACCTGCAGAATTACTAACATATAATCCACCTCCACTTTGTATAAAACCATAATATAAATTTGAATTTGTAGGGTCTATAGCGGTATCCATACCGTCTGCTCCATAGTAGTTTTTCCATTGACCACCGCTGTAGGCATGACCTCCATTATCTTGTAAACCTCCAACCATTTTGGCTGCTGATTGTTTTGAAACTGCAATTTTATAAAACTGACTAATTTGTACCCCCGCAGTTAAATCGGTAAAATTGGCTCCACTATTCTCCGAAACATATATTCCACCATCACTACCACAAAACAATTTATTTCCATGAAATCCTAAATAATGTATATCTGCATGGGTATACGATGGCCCACTAGGATTACTCCAACTATTTAATTTTGTAAAAGAATTTCCTCCATTTGTTGATTGCCAAACATTTAAACAACCTGTATAAATTTCTTCTGCATTTGTTGTTGATACGGCTAAAGCTAAATCATACCAAGATTGATTCGATTCAAATACATCTGTACTTGTATTAGTTGCTATAAACGTAGTACCTCCATCTGTTGATTTATAAATTCCTTGAAAATCTCCTGATGTATCAGCGCTTAAAATGTAAACATAATTAGCATTTGCTGGAGTAACATCTAATAACATACGACCCGAAGTAGCTGGTAATCCTGAAGAAATTTGCGTAAAGGTTGCTCCCGAGTTTGTAGAACGGAAAAACCTAGTATCAGATATAATATATACAGTATTTGAATCACTTGGTTTCAATCGAATACTACCTTGAGAAAAATCTCCTGTTTGCACTATAGACCAAGATAGCCCAGCGTTTGTAGTTCTATAAATACCATTATTTGTAGCACACCAAAGTATTTGATTGTTTGTTGGATGAATTAAAATATCACCCGCTCTTGATGGATTTGATTCTCCCATAATACCTGTAGGATTCCATGTTAAACCACCATCAGTTGATTTGTATACTCCTACTGAGTAAGAATCACCTGCATCTTTATCGCCTGTTGTAATGTAAATTACATTTGAATTAGAATAATCTACAGCTATCCCAGAAACCCCTATTTGAGGTAATTGATCAGTCAATGGAGCCCAAGTTGAACCATTATTTGTTGATTTCCAAATTCCACCCGCAGGAGCTCCTAAATAAAAAGTATTGGCATTAGACGGGTCAACATGAACGATATTAACGCGCCCTTGACCTGAAGACCATGAACCAGTATTCGTGTGAGTAAAAGGCCCTATTGGCTCCCAATTACTAACTGTAACCGACATTACAACATTTCGGTTGGTTTTTGCATGGTTTTTTTGACGCCATGCATTCCAAAATTCTTCTGAAGAAATAATAAACCCTTGCTCATTGGTATAATTTCTCCAATGATATTCCCATCGCATAAAAGGTTTATAACCTGAGCCTCTGGCATTTTTATCTCTTTTTGACCAATATTGATTGAAAGCTTCTACTTGTTCATCAACGGTAAATTGACCATTTCTAGCCGTATTTTTATTAGCCATCCATGGAGCAGAAGGATTAAATTGTGAAAATCCTAAAAAGGAACACAACAAACTAATAATCAAGTAATTTTTAATCATTTATTTAGTAGATTTAGGGTGTAATACTACAAATATAATGAAGAAAATCAATTAATTAGAATTTTAACAAATGTCTATTTGATATTTTTAACAAATGTGTTTTGAATTATCATTATTTTTGCAAAAAACTTTATGTTTAAATTTATAGCACCTTATAAAAAATTTTTAATCCTATTTTCAATACTATCGTTAGGGATTTATTTTGGAATTTACAATTTACTTTCTCCTGAAAAAATGTTGCCGATATATTCCCCAAGAGATATTAATCCGGAATTAGTTGACTCAACGGTGCAACATATAGGTAACGATCATAAAATAGCCGATTTTGCATTTACCAATCAAAACGGAAAATTAATTAGCCAAAAAGATTATGAAAACACTATTTATGTAGCTGATTTCTTTTTTACTACTTGCCCCACTATTTGTCCTAAAATGACTGATAATATGGTTTTGTTACAAAATCAATTAAAAAAATACCCCAACGTAAAATTGTTATCTTTTTCTGTAACACCTGATATTGATACGCCAGAAGTTTTAAAAAAATATGCCGTTAAAAAAGGGGTTGATGATTCGCGATGGAATTTAGTAACTGGTGACAAAAAAGCCATTTATTATTTAGCT
>JBIKZB010000098.1:0-6640 GCA_044354955.1 Flavobacterium sp.
AGCTCAAGGCACTACTTTGCAAGAGGCTGAAGGAATTCTTCAAGAAAATAAAATTGAAAAATTGCCTGTAGTTGATAACAACAATAAATTAGTAGGTTTAATTACCTTTAGAGATATTACCAAATTGACACAAAAACCAATTGCGAACAAAGATAGATTTGGTCGTTTACGTGTGGCTGCGGCTTTAGGCGTAACAGCTGATGCTGTTGAAAGAGCAACGGCTTTAGTAAATGCTGGTGTTGACGCTGTAATTATTGATACCGCTCACGGACATACAAAAGGAGTGGTGGATGTGTTAAAAGCAGTAAAAGCAAAATTCCCAGAATTAGATGTAGTTGTTGGAAATATTGCTACTCCAGAAGCAGCATTATATTTGGCTCAAAATGGAGCTGATGCAGTGAAAGTTGGAATTGGTCCAGGTTCTATTTGTACTACAAGAGTTGTTGCAGGTGTTGGATTTCCACAATTTTCAGCAGTTTTAGAAGTTGCTGCAGCTTTAAGAGGAACAGGAGTTCCAGTGATTGCAGATGGTGGAATTCGTTATACAGGAGATATTCCAAAAGCGATTGCTGCGGGTGCTGATTGTGTGATGTTAGGTTCACTTTTAGCAGGAACAAAAGAATCTCCGGGAGAAACAATTATTTTTGAAGGAAGAAAATTCAAATCATACCGAGGAATGGGTTCGGTTGAAGCGATGCAAGAAGGTTCAAAAGACCGTTATTTCCAAGATGTAGAAGATGATGTGAAGAAATTAGTTCCAGAAGGAATTGTAGGTCGTGTACCATACAAAGGAGAATTAAACGAAAGCATGCAACAATTCATCGGTGGTTTAAGAGCCGGAATGGGTTATTGTGGAGCAAAAGATATTCCAACGTTACAAGAAAATGGTCGTTTCATTAGAATTACAGCAAGTGGAATTGGCGAAAGTCACCCACACAATGTAACGATTACGAAAGAGGCTCCAAATTATTCGAGATAATATAGGTGTTCAGTACTCAGTGAGTAGTGTTCATTAAAAATAGAAACCTGATAGTTGAAAAGCTATCAGGTTTTTTGTGTTCTAAAATGTCATTTTGTCAAACTGAGCTTGTTTCAGTTCCTCATGTACTACTATTTTGAAGAAAAAGATTCTGAAACGATTTTAGATGACAAACGTTACGGATAACTGAACTTTGCTACTGCTAACTGAATACTAAAGAATTACCCCTTCAAAAACTCATTGATCTTTTTCCGATCACCGGCAATCCATAAAATATCATCAGATTCTAAAATCCAGTGTGATTCTGGGTTTAGAATACGTTTTCCGTTACGTTCGATACCTACAATGATGCCGTGCGTTTTCTCTCTAATTTGCGATTCTCGGATGCTTTTGCCGATACAAATACGGTTTTTAAGTTCTAATTGTTGTAGAATGATGTCTTCTTTAATAATATCTTCTGGTTCGTCGATTTCGTGCTTGTCTAAGTAATTTTTGAATAGTTTCACTTGTTCATCAGTGCCAATTATGTTGATTTCGTCACCAGGAAATAAGCGTTCGGTTCTTATCGGAATATTAATCGTGACATCGCCGCGTTTGATAGACGCAATATTGATTCCGAATTGCTCTCTAATTTTTAATTCTTCCAATGTTTTGCCTGCTAAATTCGATTCTTTAGCAATAATAAAATCCGCCATGTGACCATCCCAAGGAGATAATACATTTTGACGTTTGTTGGCTTGTTTCGTAATTTCTCTATCGTTGAAATTTTTCAAGAAATGACCTTCAATTTTGTTGTAAAAAGCATGCAATCGTTTCGGGAATAAAATGTACGACACAATTCCAACGACTAAAGCTATAAAGGCAATTACAGGAGAGAAAAATTCATTCAATACAAATCCCATGTAAAAAAGAGAAAGTGCAATTCTAAAGAATACTAAAACGATAATAGGACCTTGATATTTTCTAACTTGCATCAGTTCTTGAACTTGTTCTACTGCTACTCTTCGCAACGATAACGCCCATAAAAAGGGTGATAAAATTAGAACTGTTATTAAAGCTGCAATCGCATTACCAAAACGTGAATCTTCTACGAATGGCAGTAGATATTTGGATGAAAGTAGAATAATCGCTACAATAATTATTGAGTGAACAATCACCTGAGTCAAATATGCTTTTAATACAATTTGCCATGTGCTTACCGATTTAATAGCTTCCGTATTGGCGCTGTAGCGTTCTATTCTTTTTACCCAACGTCTGGGTAGTTTTTTTTCTAAAAAGATGGATAAAGGCGTTGAAAATTTCACCATGAATGGCGTTGTAAAGGTGGTGATGGCTGAAACCGCAACTACAATTGGATACAAGAAATCGCTTGTTACATTTAATGTCATTCCTAATGTAGCGATGATGAATGAAAACTCGCCAATTTGCGATAAACTCATTCCGGTTTGTATGGATTGTTTCAATGGTTGTCCCGAAAGTAAAGCCCCAATGGTCGAAGAAAGGGATTGCCCAAGAATAACTACTAAAGTTAGAATTCCAACAGGAAACGCATATTTCATCAACATTTCAGGATCAATCAACATTCCGACCGATACGAAGAACACGGCTCCAAATAAGTCTTTTACAGGTTTTACCAAATGTTCAATGTGTTCGGCTTGAGTGGTTTCTGCAATAATCGAACCCATGATAAACGCACCAAGAGCAGGTGAGAAGCCTACATTAGCTGCAAAAAGTACCATCAATAAACACAAAGCCAACGAAACAATGAGTAACATTTCATCGGTTAAAAGATGCTTGGCTTTTTTTAGTAATGTTGGTATAAAGAAAATTCCGGCTACAAACCAAATGGTTAAAAAGAAAACCAATTTCAAAACGGATTGAAATAATTCAGTACCCGAAAATTGCTGACTTACAGCAACTGTTGACAATAAAACCATCATTAAAATGGCTAAAATATCTTGTACAATTAATGCTCCAATTACATTTCCCGCGAATTTTTGTGTTTTTACGCCTAGTTCGTCAAAGGTTTTTAAGATAATTGTAGTGGAAGAAATAGATAAAATTACGCCTAAAAATAAACTATTCATTTTGCCCCAATCCATCATTTGCCCTACGAAGTAACCCAAAGCTACCATCGTGATGATTTGGGTTAACGCCGTGATGGAAGCTGTTCCGCCGACTTTCATTAGTTTTTTGAAACTAAATTCGAGTCCTAAACTAAATAAAAGGAATATCACGCCAATTTCTGCCCAAACGGTGACACTATTCATGTCTTTCACAGTTGGGAAAAAGTCAAACTCGCTTCCAGCTAAAAATCCCGCGACCAAATACCCTAAAACCAACGGTTGTTTTAAGATTCTAAAAATAAGTACCGCAATGGCTGCAGTGACTAAAATTAGACCTAAATCGCTAATTAAATGGGGTAAATGAACTGTGGAAGCAGTTAAGAATATTGGCATAGAATTGAATTTTTACTAAAATAGTGAAAAGTGGTCGGTTTTCAAAATTTCAATTCTTTATGCGCTTAATTTTATTGTTTTTTTAACGAATTAAGTTCTTGAAGCGTGTAAAATTTCATTTGGTTTGAAACCACAAATTGACAAATCATTTCTAATGTTTTCAGATCTACTTCATACTCATTTGTAGCTTTATCAACAGGTTTGTGTCCGTAGAAAACCACTATTTTATTGTGTTTTTTAGCGTAATTTAAAACTTTAGTTAAGTAGTTTAAACTAAAATGCTCGTAATTACTGTCGATTCCAATTCCGTTTGCTAATCGAGTTCCGTTGTAGAAATTAGCATTATCGGCTACTTTTTTGCCGCCTTTTGCTGTGCCTCTGATGATATCAAAATGTTTTTGTAATTCGTAGTCTAACGTTTGTGTTTTGGCTCCAAAAGGATAAGCAAATGATTTAATTTCGATGCCTTCTTTTTTAAATGCTTCGATTAAAGGAAAAATTTCAACGATTAAGTATTGCTGTTTATTATTTTTCTTAGTGAATTCTTTTGCATTGAGATGACGAAATCCGTGACCAGCAATTTCGTGCCCTTTGTTTTGAAGTCCTTTTAGGTTTGAAATATCTGTAGTAGAAAGTTTTTCAAAATTACTCACACAAAAAGTCGCTTTCCAACTATATTTTGTGAGTTGAGTATCTGCTTCTTTCCATTCGTTTACGAAGTAATCGTCAAAAGTAATGACGACACCTGCTTTGGAATTTGTGGTTGAGGTTTTGGTAGACGAACAAGAATAAAAGAAAAAACCTATCAGTAAACTAATAAAAATGAGTTTTATACTGATAGGTTTTGGCATGTTTTAAAAGAAATTAAATCCCCAAATAATTACTCGGTGTAATTTGCATTAATTCCGCTCTCACTTCTTCTGTAACTTTTAAAGTTCCAATAAAATTATAAATCGCTTCTTTGTTAATTACAGTATTTGTTCTAGTTAAGTCTTTCAAAGCTTCATAGGGATTTGGATAACCTTCACGACGTAAAATTGTTTGAATTGCTTCGGCAACAACAGCCCAGTTTTTCTCTAAATCTTCTGCAAATTTGTCTTCGTTTAATAATAATTTGTTTAATCCTTTCAAAGTAGCTTCGAAAGCGATTAACGTGTGTCCCATTGGAACTCCAATATTACGTAAAACTGTACTGTCAGTTAAATCGCGTTGTAATCTTGAAAGTGGTAATTTGGCTGAAAGATGTTCAAAAATTGCATTGGCAATTCCTAAATTTCCTTCCGAATTTTCAAAATCAATCGGATTAACTTTATGTGGCATCGCCGAAGAACCAATTTCTCCTGCTTTGATTTTTTGTTTGAAATAATCCATTGAAACATACGTCCAAATGTCTCTATCTAAATCAATTAAAATCGTGTTGATACGTTTTAAAGCATCAAAAAACGCTGCAAAATGGTCGTAATGTTCTATTTGTGTTGTTGGAAACGAATGGTGTAATCCCAAACTATTTTCTACGAAATCCGTTCCAAATTTTCTCCAATCTGTAGTTGGATAGGCTACTTTGTGTGCGTTGTAATTTCCGGTTGCACCACCAAATTTAGCTGCAAAAGGTACGTTGAATAACAAACGCATTTGCTCTTCTAAACGCTCTACAAAAACTAAAATTTCTTTTCCTAAACGAGTAGGAGAGGCTGGTTGGCCGTGTGTTCTAGCTAACATAGGAATGTCTGACCATTCCATTGCTAATTCTTTTAATTTTGCAATTACGCTTACTAAACCAGGTAAATATACATTTTCAAATGCTTCTTTTGTTGAAAGTGGAATTGCTGTATTATTAATATCTTGAGAAGTCAATCCGAAATGAATAAACTCTTTGTAATCTTGTAATCCTAAACCGTCGAATTTCGATTTAATGAAATATTCCACTGCTTTTACATCGTGATTCGTTGTTTTCTCAGTTTCTTTAATCCAAAGCGCATCTTTGGTAGAAAAGTTTTTGTAAATAGCTCTTAAAGAATCGTAAATCGATTTATCAATTTTGGATAATTGAGGTAAATCAGCTTCGCGCAAAGCAATAAAGTATTCAACCTCTACCAAAACACGGTATTTAATTAAGGCTTCTTCAGAAAAATAAGGAGATAATGAAATAGTTTTGCTTCTATAACGACCATCAATTGGCGAAATAGCGTTTAATTCTGTTAATTGCATTTTGTTGTGTGTTGTTTAAAGAAGTGCAAATTTAGTAATTAGTGATTAGTTATCAGTAATTAGTTTAGAGTTTTTTACTTTAAAATTAAAAGTTCTTCTTTCACTATTTTCATTCCTTCAACGGCGGTTAAGGGCAAGACTTTCAGCTCATTTGGTAAATCGTAAATGGTAGCTGGTTTTGGATCAATATAATAAACAGGAACGTTTTGTTCCACATAATTCATCAATCCAGCCGCAGGATACACTTGTAAAGAAGTTCCAATAATAATCAAAACATTAGCGGTTTCTACAATCTCAATGGCATGTTCAATCATAGGAACATCTTCGCCAAACCAAACGATATGTGGTCGCAATTGATTGCCTTCCAAATCAAAATCGCCTAAATTTAAATCGTGTTTCCAATCTAAAACGAAGTTTTCATTAGTTATGCTTCTTACTTTTAATAATTCGCCATGCAAATGAACGACTTTGTTGCTTCCCGCTCTTTCGTGTAAATCGTCTACGTTTTGTGTTATGATGTGAATATCGAAATATTCTTCTAATTCGGCTAAAATTTCGTGTGCTTTATTGGGTTTTACGGTTAAGAGTTGGGATCTTCGTTTGTTGTAAAAGTCCAAAACTAATTCGGGATTTTTTTTCCATCCAATTGGAGAAGCCACTTCCATGATATCATGACCTTCCCATAAACCATCGGCATCACGGAAGGTTTTGATGCCGCTTTCGGCGCTAATTCCAGCTCCTGTTAGTATTACAATTTTTTTCATAGCTCAATTTTCTTTTTCTTTGTAGTAAATTTAATAAAAAAAAGATGAGTTTTTCTAATCATGCACTTTTAGAATATTTAGAAGGGTTCATTACCGAGAATCGAAAAGAAGGTTTTTTGAGGGTATTGAAGAATAGAACTAAACATTTTACCATTGCTATAGAAGATGTATATCAATTACATAATACGAGCGCGGTAATGCGTAGTTGTGAGGTTTTTGGAATTCAAGAA
>JBIKZB010000099.1:0-6635 GCA_044354955.1 Flavobacterium sp.
CATTTCAAATGCAAAAACATGCTTGTCATTTAAAGTGTAATAATAATTTAAATTCTGATTGATTGAAAAAGGATTTTGTTCTTTTCCCGTATAAATATCAGACAACAAACTAGAAAAAACATTCGTATTTTCTTTTTGGTCAGAAAATTTAACTAAAGCATCATAATCAAAATGGGCTTTTTCAGAAGGAATATAGCTAGAACTTAATTTAAGTAAAACTTGCTTACTATCTTGTTTGGTAAAATCTTCTCTTGTTTCCGAAATAGTTTCTGTTGAACCATCTGGTAAATTATCTATACGATTAGAAATTGTTCTGTTTTCAATTTCTGTCTTGTTTCCTAATAAAATACCAAAACCACTTAACGTCCATGCTTTTGAAGGATTGAAACTAAAATTTGCTGCTCCAAATGTAGATTCAATATTTGCTGCTTGATTGTTACGAAGTCCCATAATTCCTAAATCGTTAGATGCCACATTGAAAGAAGAACCTCCTTTACGCATCATATTTTTGAAACCTCCAGTAAACTTGAAATAATCTTGAGCCGTTAATGGTAATTCCCCAATATTATTCACATTAGCAATTACATTTAAACTGTATTTTGGACTATAGAAAAACAATTTCGGATTGACAATAAAACGGGTATCTTCCATTCCTACTCCAATTCCTGCCATCATATCCCCAAACCAGAAGTTCTTTTTCCCTTCTTTTAGTTTGATGTTTATTGCAATGCTTTCCTCGTTATTTTCTAATCCTTTTAAATTAGAAACTTCATTATAATTTCGTAAAACCTGAATTTTATCTAAAGCATCTGCTGGAATATTTTTAGTAGCTAATTTGGTATCGCCATCAAAAAAATCTTTTCCTTCCACCATTACTTTTTGGACTTTTTTACCTTCCACTTCAATTTCCCCGTCTTTATTTACTTCAACACCTGGGAGTTTTTTAAGAACATCTTCCAACTTTCGTTCTGTTCCATTTGTAAAAGAATCGGAATTGTAAATAATGGTATCTCCCGAAACACTCACGGGCATTTCGTGTACAATTTCTACTTCATTTAATTGAGTTCCTTCTTTTAAAACTACAGGAAAATTCATGTTAGTAGTCCCAGTAGTAACCGCTTTTTCAAAGGTTTGAAACCCTATGTAACTTACCTTAAGCGTATAGTCGGTGCTAGACTTAAGGTTTAGTGTGAATTTTCCCGCTTCATTAGTAATGGCATAAGCATCCATTGCTTTGGTTTGCTTGTTAATCGCCATAATATTGGCCATTTCTAAACCAACTCCTGTTGTATCTTTAACAGTTCCTTCGAAGCGAATGTTTTGAGAAAAGGCACTCGAAACAAGTGCCATCATAAATAATAAGAATATTTTTTTCATATGCTTTTATTAGAAAATTAACGTCCACCACCCATTCTAAATCCACCACCTCTTTGACCGCCTGGACCAGAATTCATTTCACGCATTTCTTCCATTTTCTTTTTCACGATTTCGTCGTATTCTTTTTGGGTTACTTCTTTTCCTTTAGAAGCAGGTTTTATTTCTACTTTATCTTTAGAATTCAATACTAATTTTGAACATAAAATTACTGTTTTACCATCATTAACTTCTAAAATCAAACCTGGCAAACCCCAATAATTTTCAGGACCTTGATTTACTGGAATTTCTGGACAATACCATGCTGTAATTGTATTTTCTTTTGGCATTTCCCAATCATCTGTAAAATTTGTTTTCTTAGCTTTCGCAGTATCTTTAACTGTTTCCGCTTTTTTATCGGCATCTTTAGCGTTGTTATTGTTTCTAAATCTAAAATTTCTAAAATCAGATTCACTAACTTTAACCACTGCAGTTGCTTTAAAACAAATATAATCTCCAATTTGTTTAGATTCGCTTCCTAAAACCCATTCATAGTTTGGCAATGAATCTTTAATTAAAAACTCTTTTCCAAAAAATTCTTTATCCACAATAAATTGTTTGGTTTTTGCATTTTTATAATTCGTTCCACCACCGCCCATCATAGACATCATCATTCTTCCGCCACCTTGTTGTCCACCAGGAGCATCTAGTTTTTCTTCTTCTTTGTATATTGAAGCTGATTTATCAAAATTTAAAACAAATGTTCTCTCAAACATTTTTTTCATACGTTCTTCTATTTGTTTTTGCATTTCAGGAGTCATATCTCTATTCCCACTCATGCCTTTCATAAAATCGGCCGTACTAGTTTTAGATTCATAAACAGCCATTCCTTGAAAATTCTGTGCATTTACAAGCCCAGAAACCATTAAAATCGAAGCAATAATAAATTTTTTCATTCTTTACAGATATTACGTGTGTATATATAGACTACTAATCGTGTGTTTTGTTACAAAATTTAACAACTATTTTGTTTTTAGTAGTATATTAGACCCTAATTAATTGAAATAGTTTAACGAATGTCTAATAAAAAAATCTTATTCATAACCCTTTTAATTTTTTATTGTCTAACAGTGAGTAGTCAGGGAATTATTCCTGCCACAAAATTAGAAACGGTAAAAATAGAAGGCGATACTTTTTTAGGCTTTGACAATCAATTGAATTATTACAGCATTAGAAATAATATTTTAATCAAAAACAGTCCATCAACAACGTATCAATACAACAATTTAGGATTAGGAAAAATTTCTCGAGTGGACTTCCAAAATCCATTACAAATTTTGATTTTTTATAAAAATTTTAATTCGGTTGTACTTTTAGATAATCAGTTAAACGAAATCAAAAAAATAGATTTCAATTTAAAAGCTATTCCAGTTACCATTGAAGCCGTTGCATTGTCATCTCAAAATCAAATTTGGATTTATGACAGCATTTCATCAAAAATCGGTTTATACAACATAAACACAGATACTTTAAAATGGATTTCTACGATGCTTGAAAACCCAATTTCACATTACGAATCTGATTACACTCATTTTTATTGGATTGATACTAACTTAAATCAGTATCGCATTTCTATTTATGGAACGATTGAAAAATATGGATTGGTAAAAAAATTTGATGCAATACAATTGATAAAAAACGGTAATTATATTTTTCAATCTGAACAAGAATTATATTATTATGATTTAAAATTGAACAGAAGTAGTAAAATTGCAATTGATGAAAAAATCATTTCAAAATTTTTCTTTAGAGATGGAATTTTGTCTATTTTTACCCAAAATGAAATTACTAATTACAAAATAATTTTACCATAATGCACATAGCAGTAGCAGGAAACATTGGAGCAGGAAAAACGACATTAACTCGATTATTAGCCAAACATTTTAAATGGGAACCCCATTTTGAAGATGTTGTAGATAATCCGTATTTGGATGATTTTTACCACCAAATGGAGCGTTGGAGTTTTAACCTTCAAATTTATTTCTTAAACAGTCGTTTTCGTCAAGTATTGCAAATACGTGAAAGTGGTAAAAACATTATTCAAGACCGAACCATTTATGAAGATGCGCATATTTTTGCTCCGAATCTTCACGCGATGGGATTGATGTCAAATAGAGATTTTAATAATTACACTTCACTTTTCGAATTGATGGAAAGTTTAGTAGGTTCACCAGATTTATTAATTTATTTGAGAAGTTCGATTCCAAATTTAGTAAGCCAAATTCACAAAAGAGGAAGAGATTACGAAAACTCGATTTCAATTGACTATTTAAGTCGTTTGAACGAAAGATACGAAGCTTGGATTCAAACCTACGACAAAGGAAAATTAGTAATTATTGATGTAGATAATTTTGATTTTGTAAACAACCCCGAAGATTTAGGAACTATTATCAATAGAATTGATGCCGAATTAAACGGATTATTTTAGATATATGAAACGCCTCAATTGAGGCGTTTTTTTTTATTTCATTGTATCAAATAATGAAATTACTTTAATATCAGTAGTCGGCCTATCGGTTTTAATTATTTTAGGAATTCCTGGAATCAAATCAAAATAGTTGTCATTAAAAAAAAGACCATCCGTCTGCAAATACACATTTTTAGCAAAAGTATTTGATTTAACTTCAATAAGTGTTTCACCCACAATTTTCACTTCAATAGTTGGCTGTTCAAGTTGTAATTCTTTTGGTTTTACAAAATAATGATATGTTACTGTATTTTTATGATTACCGCTAAATTCTATCTGCAACACCGTTTTTTCTTTTACAAATTTTGGTAATTCTGCATAGGAAATCTGCATACACGTTGTGTTTTTTTCAACATCTAAAACACATTCTTTAGAAGCAGTCCAAAGTTCTTTCCCAGAAAAATCGATTAATTTTACCGTTAGATTTCCAGCTTTGACTTCCAAGTTATCATTACTTCCTATAATTGAAAGTGCATCTGTTTTTTCTGCTACTGCTAAAAAAATAGGCGCAAAACTTTCTTTGACTTGATAATGAGCCGCTTTCCAATTCCCATAATAATCCAACGAACTCCATGATGTAATTGGCCAACAATCGTTAAATTGCCAATACAAAGTCCCCATACAATAAGGTTTTGCCAAGCGGTGGGCTTCAATGGCGATTTTCATTCCACGAGCTTGTAACAATTGCGAAACATAAAGATAGTTTTCAAAATCTTTTGGCACTACATAATCGCGCTCCATGTATTCGTTGATGGTTTCATAACCTGTTGGATGTTTTTGATGATTTTTAAAAGCTTCGGAAGTGAAATTCAAATCTTCATTATTCATGACTTTTTGCAACGTTTCTAAATTAGGCATGCCTTGAAAACCATATTCACTCATGAAACGCCCAACTTTTTTCTTATAAATTTCAAACGGTTCTTTTCCCCACCAAACGCCCCAATAATGCGAATCGCCTTGCAACAAACTTTCTTTCCTTCCCCAACCTATCGAAGGCGATGAAGGCCAATAAATGTTTTTTTCCTTTGGATGTAAACTATCTAAAGTATGCGGAATCATTTCGTGAAATATTTTTTTGTAATCGTTCCAAATTTGAGTCGAATCAGCTTTGGTATACTTAAACTGTTTTTGCCAACCCCAATTGTGCCAACCTTCATCATTTTCATTATTGCCACACCAAATCGCAATACTTGGATGATTTTGAAGACGATTTACGTTATCAATTACTTCTTGTTTTACGTTTTGCACAAATTTTTCATCGCCCGGATACATCGAACAAGCAAACATAAAATCTTGCCAAACTAAAATTCCATTAGCATCACAAGCTTCATAAAACGCATCATCAAAATAAACACCACCGCCCCAAACACGAAGCATATTCATGTTCGCTTTTTTAGCATTTTCAACTAAAGAAAAATAAGTAGCATCAGAAACTCGGGGTAAAAAACTATCGGGCGGAACCACATTAGCCCCTTTCATGAAAACCGATTTTCCGTTAAATTTGAAATAAAAACTTTTCCCAGCTTGGTCTTTTTCCTGAATTAATTCGATCGTTCGCAAGCCAATATTTAGTTTCTTTTTATCAAGTGATTTTCCCTTTTGATATAATTCAATTGAAAAAGGATATAAATTAGGTTTGCCCAATCCATTACACCACCAAAATTTGGGAGAATCAATTTTGTATGTATTCTTAATTGATGTAATTCCCTTTTTTAAATTAACAAATAACTCATCTATTCTTCCAGTAACATCATTGTAAATTAACAGAACATATTCTCCGTTATTTTTAACATTAACATCAATAATAAACTCTAATTCTGCTAAACTATCGTTCAATTTGATTTGGCTGTATTTTATATTCTCAATTTTAGCCGAATTCCAAAATTTCAATTGCACTTTCTTCCAAATTCCTGCCGTTACAAATCGTGGCCCCCAATCCCAACCGAATTGATATTGCGCTTTTCGAACAAAAACACGTTCTTTTTCGGGTAAGGTATAAGATAATTTTGAAGCTTCCTCTTTTCCTTTTTGAACCGCTGAATGAAAAACAACTTTTAAATGATTGGTTCCAATTTTCAAATGTGATTTAGCAGAAATGCTCCATTTTCGGAACATATTATCCGCTTCTAAAACTAGTTCTCCATTCAAATAAACAGATGCATAAGTGTCTAAACCCTCAAACTCCAAATCTATATTTTCGGTTTTTAACTCTTTAGTAGTTAGTATAAATTTTGTTCCATATTCCCAATTTTCATTTTCAATCCATTGCAATTGCTTTTCATTAGCTCCAAAAAACGGATCAGGAATTAATTGGTTTTGAAATAAATCGGTGTGAACGGTTCCAGGAATAGTTGCTTTATGTTTTTTTGCTTCGTTTTGCTTGTTGAATGTCCAGTTTTCCGTTGACAAATTGCGATAGGAAGTTTGTCCAAAAACGGAATAGCAGAAGAAAATTAGAAATAATGTTATTTTTTTAAACATATTAGTCATATTAGTTTTGAGAGTGAAAGCGTCAAATTAAAGAAGTTCATTTAATATTGGAGTTTACTCTTTAGTTGTATTATTTCCTCTGAACTAGCAATTTCGCTTCCATCTGTAATAGCGGATGAATGATACCAATTGGCATTAACCATTTCGTCTAATGCTGAAATATTGGCCGAACGCAATCCACCACCAGGCATAATTTCGATGCGATTTTTGGCTTGATTGACTAATTGTTTCAAAACTTCTTTTCCTTCCATGACGTTTGGATAAG
>JBIKZB010000100.1:0-6610 GCA_044354955.1 Flavobacterium sp.
TAAAGAACTTGAAACAAGCCCTAACAAAAATATTGTTTTTAAAAATTTTATTTTCATTGTATATTTTTTTAGAAGTTGATGTAGAAGTTAACGAAGAAAGTTCTTCCGTATCCATAGAAATATTTTGAACCAAAAGAAGGTGTACCTCTTAGTTGATCATCTTGTAAATCTGGAAAAGTTGCTTTTCTAGATTGCTCAAAACCACCTGTTTTGTACTGAATATCAAATAAATTATTTACAGAGGCAAAAAATCCAACAGTGTTTCTGTTTGCTTTACTAATTCTCCATGATTTTCCACCTGTTAAATTTACTAATGTAAAGCTATCAAATTTTTCTTGTTTTAAAATATCTCTAACTGTTTCAGGTGTAGCTCCAGAATAATTATCCCCTGTAGCACCATCAATACTGAAATTATCTGTTCTTAAGATATTAGCAAAATCAACATAACTATTAGCTAAATAGTTAACGTTAGCTCCAATCCACCAGAAATTAGGATCTCTGTATTCTAAACCAAATGAAGCCGCTGTTTGTGGCATACCTGGTTGGTGGTAGTTTTTCATGTAAACAGTACCAAAATCTGTTAAAGAGTTATTTCCTGCAGCGGCTAAAGCATCATCGTTTGTTTTTAACTTAGCATTATCTGAATAGATATACTGACCATAAGAGGCAGCAACAGTTGCTTTGATAGTTGAAGTAATTTGGTATTCTAAACCAAGTTCAGCACCCATATTTTGTTTTTCAATTCCAGTAACAATTTCACTTACAAAAGTGTCTTCATCACCACCATCATCACCACCAATTCCTTCTCCATAGAAGAAAGCAATTTCAGTAGCATTTTGAATTTTAGAATAGAAACCTGTTATACGTGCTTTGAATTTTGGTGCTCTTAAGATATAACTTCCATCAGCACTTGTAATGCTCTCACTTTCTAAGTCTGGAGTAATTACATTATTCATTCTAGCATTAGAAAAAGAGTTTCTTAAACTTGGTGCTTTTGTTTGATACAAACCATTGAAATCTAAGTAATTTCTTCCGTTTAATTTGTATGTTAAACCTCCTTTGAATCCGAAGTTTTCAAATGTGATGCTTTCTCCTTTTCCAAAAGAATTATCAGCATAGATTCCATTTCTGTACAAACCTTCTCTTTGATATTCTGTTCTAGAGAATGATTGTGCTAAATAGAAATCAGCTTTATCATAAGTAAATTTAAATTGTGTAAATCCATCAAATGTTAATGCATGTAATAAATAGTTATAACCATAAGAGTCATTTTCACTAATTTCTCTGTTTGGGTTATTTAAGTCAGACTGACCAGCATCTCCTGTATAAAAAGGATCGATATCTAAGAAATATTGACCACCCAATAAATCGATAAGATTTTGGTGGTTGTGAGAGCGAAGTTTTCTGAAATTTGCACCCGCAGTTAAGCTTACATTTTCAGAAATACTTGAATTTAAAATACTATTTGCACTTAATTGATTGTCATCTGTTCTGTCTTCATACAAAACATAAACACTTCTTCCAGGAAATGCACTATTTTGGTTGGCAATATACATTGCATTCCAATTTATTTGACTATTATTCAAGAAAAATGTTTCAGCAGAAGCTGCACCTGCAGCATCTCCTAAATTACTATAATAACTTGGTAAATTTTTGTAATAGGTTGGGTCTGGATTGTTACCTAATTGATAATCTAATCTAGAATTTCCAATTGCTCCTGTTTGAAAGGCAACATTTGTATTTAAAGTTGTTCTTTCTGTAATTTTCCAGTAGTGCGATAACATTGCAATAGGCTCTTCAACGTTTTTCTCTCTAGAGTTACGTTTTTCGCCATCTTGCCATCCCCAATAAGAGTTGTATTTAATTCCCATTAAATCGTTAACTTCTTTTGTGTTTGGAGAGTTTTTTCCTCTACTATTTTGAGCATAAATTGCAGTTAAGTTAATGCTGTGTTTGTCGTTTATTTTTTTCTCAACACTTGCAAACAATGAATTGGCAGCATAGTCAGTTCCTTCAAAATAACCTTCTTGAGCCCATCTTCTTGATGCAGAAACAACAAACGCCCATCCTTCTTTGTTCATCCCAGAGGCATAAGTACCCATGGTTCTCCAACTATAATTAGTATTTGTTCCTGACATAGAAATTCTAGATCCAGGACGGTAGAATGAAGCTCTTGTGTTGATTTCTTGTGTTCCTAATGCACTACCAAAAGTATAATCTGAAGGCGCAGAACCCATTGTAAATTCTTGATTTCTAGTTGCATCATTTAAACCACCCCAGTTACTCCATTGCGGTCTTCCATCATACAATTTATTCATAGAAATACCATTAATCATGGTTACTCCATATTCATTATCTAAACCTCTAATTCTAAAACGAGATTGTCCCCAGTTAAATGCTGCAGCCTGTTGGTAAGCATCTCTTGTAGCTTGTAATAAACCCGAAGTACTTTCCGACCCACTGTTATCATCTCCTAAATCATTTTCAGTAATAGTAACTAAACTCAACTGTTGTTCAGCAGTTACATCTTCTTCTAAGACTACAACCCCTAAATCCAATGGTTCCCCATTGTTAGGTTCTAATACAAACGTCTGTTGGTTGTATCCTGTAGATTTAACTACTAATACTTGTTCCCCAGCAGGAAGTGATTGAAAAACAAAATTTCCGTCGAAATCAGTCAAAGCAGATTGATTGGTACTTTGAATGGTTGCAACAACATTTTGTAAAGGTTTTTGACTTTTAGCATCGATAACCTTACCTTTTAAGGCTGGACTTTGCTGTGCAAAAACAAAAACGGCTTGTAGCACTAGTAAAGTGCTTAATACAAGTTTTTTCATAGAGAAAATTATAATTAATACTTATTTAACGTTAAGTGGTTAAAAACTTAACAGCCTACAAATGTATAACATTTAATAATATTATTTACCTTTGGAACCCGATTTGTAATAAACTTGATATTAATATAACATTTAATTTATGAAAATTAAACACCTTTTGGCTGTATTTACCGTGATTTTGTCTATCAATAGTGCTTTTTCTCAGGATAAAAAATTTAAGGTGCATACGGTTGCATTTTACAATTTTGAAAATTTGTTTGATACAATTAACGATCCCGATACATATGATGAAGAATATACTCCTGTGAACGGTTGGACAAAAAAGAATTATAAAAAGAAATTAGATAATTTAAGTAGAGTTCTAATTGAATTAGGTACTAGCGAAAATCAAAAAAATTCCCCAGTAATTATTGGTGCTTGTGAAATTGAAAACAGAAGAGTGCTAGAAGATTTAGTAAAACACCCTACATTAATAAATAAAGGATATAAAGTAGTTCACTTCGATTCACCAGATAAACGTGGAATCGATGTTGGCTTTTTATACCAAGAAAAGTATTTCCAACCTACAAGTTATGTTAATGTTCCTTTATATGTTTATGAATCAGAAACAGCTGGAGATAAAAAAGATAAAAAAGACGGTGAGGAAACAGATGACAAAGGAAGTGTTGATGCTAAAACAAAAAGAATTTACACTCGTGACCAACTTTTAGTTACTGGTTTATTAGACGGTGAAGAAATTAATGTAATTGTAAACCACTGGCCATCGCGTTCAGGTGGTGAGAAAAGAAGTAGCCCTTACCGTGAAGCGGCGGGAAGATTAAATAGAAAAATTATGGATTCAATCATTAAAATCAACCCAAATGCTAAATTTATTACTATGGGAGATTTAAATGATGGCGCTTATAATAAAAGTGTAAAACAAGGTATAGGTGCTAAATTGAAAAAAGCTGAATTAAAAGAACCAAGAGACGTATATAACCCATTTGAGCAAATGGCTAAAGACGGACATGCTTCTTTATTCTACAGAGATTCAGGTGATATTTTTGACCAAATTATGGTAAGCCAACAATTAATTCCTGCAGATAATAATGATTATAGTTCATTCAAATATTGGAAGGCGGGTATTTACAACAAACCTTTCTTAATTCAGAAAACGGGTCAGTACAAAGGATATCCACTTCGTAATCAAAATGGTGTTCCTGGATTCTCGGATCACTTCCCAGTTTATATTTATTTAGTGAAAGAAGTGAAGTAATTCCAAAGTTAATAATTTAATAAGGTTAGTTTGTAACAAAAAGTACAGCTAACCTTTTTTCTTTTTAGTAACTTTACGTTTTAAATTAAAAATGATGGCAATAGGAAAACCGTTTAATTTACAAAAGTGGATTGAGGACAACAAAGCATTCTTAAAACCACCTGTGAGTAATAAGAATTTATATGTGGAATCTGATGATTACATTGTAATGGTTGTGGGTGGACCCAATGCACGAAAAGACTATCACTACAATGAAACCGAAGAATTATTCTATCAGTTAGAAGGCGAAATCACTGTTTACATTCAAGAAGATGGCGAAAAAAAAGCTATGAAACTTTCAGCAGGCGATATGTATTTACATCCTGCTAAAGTACCGCATTCACCAGCAAGAACGGAAGGTTCTATCGGATTGGTAATCGAAAGAAAACGTGTAGGCAAAGGATTCAATGATGGTTTATTGTGGTTCTGCGACAATTGCAATCATAAATTACACGAAGTCTATTTCGAATTACACGATATAGAAAAGGATTTTTTACCACATTTTAGTACGTTCTACAATTCGGAAGAAAAAAGAACATGTAAAAAATGTGGCACTGTAATGGAAACCAATCCTAAGTTTACGACCAAGAAATAAATCTCTAACCACATAGAAACATAGAAAAAAGAGAACGGGATAGACCATTCTGGTTGTATAGATTGCTATGATTTCTCATGTTAAGTGAAATGACTCTATCTAAATAAAGTAACCTATGATTCTATGTGGTTAAAATTTTAAAACACAATTACATTTACGGAGTTACAATATATTTTTTATCTTTGTAAAAATTTAACAAAAACCGAATAAAAAGTTATAAAATGATATCTGAAGCAGCAATTCAATTTGGTATGCAAGACGCTTTGCAACAATTAGGCATTAAAGAAATTAACGAAGGAACTTCTACTGGAACAAAGTGGTTTTCTAACGGAAAAATCATCGAATCCTATTCACCTGCAACAGGCGATTTGATTGGAAAAGTAAAATCTTCTACCAAAGAAGATTACGAAACAGCTATGAGTGCTGCAGAAGAAGCTTTCAAAACATGGCGTTTGGTTCCGGCTCCAAAAAGAGGGGAAATTGTGCGTCAAATGGGAGAAGAATTGCGTAAACACAAAGAAGCATTAGGAAAATTAGTGTCTTTTGAAATGGGTAAATCGTATCAAGAAGGTCTTGGAGAAGTACAAGAAATGATTGACATCTGTGATTTTGCAGTAGGTTTATCACGTCAATTACACGGTTTAACGATGCATTCAGAGCGTCCAATGCACAGAATGTATGAGCAATGGCATCCGTTTGGAATTGTTGGAATCATTTCGGCTTTCAACTTCCCAGTAGCGGTTTGGTCTTGGAACACGATGTTAGCATGGATTTGTGGTGACGTTTGTATTTGGAAACCAAGTTCAAAAACGCCTTTGTGTGGTGTAGCTTGTCAAAACATCATTCAAACGGTATTAGAAAGAAACAACTTACCAGAAGGAATCAGCTGTTTAGTGGTTGGTAACGAATCTGGAGATTTAATCAATAACGACAAACGTATTCCATTAGTATCGTTTACAGGTTCTACAAGAATTGGTCGTCACGTATCAAAAACGGTTGCTGAGCGTTTTGGAAACACTATTTTAGAATTAGGTGGAAACAACGCAATCATCGTTTCTCAAGAAGCGGATTTATCAATGGTATTGGTAGGAGCTGTTTTTGGAGCGGTAGGAACAGCAGGGCAACGTTGTACTTCAACACGTAGATTAATTGTTCACGAAAGTGTGTACGATAAAACATTAGACGTTTTAGCAAAAGCGTACGCACAGTTAAAAATTGGAAACCCATTAGATGCAAACAACCACGTGGGACCACTTATTGATAAAGGAGCGGTGCAAGATTACTTAAACGCGATTGAAAAAGCAAAAACTGAAGGTGGAAGAGTTATCGTAGAAGGTGGTGTTTTAGAAGGAAAAGGATACGAAAGTGGTTGTTATGTAAAACCATGTATCATTGAAGCTAAAAACGAGTTCGAAATCGTACAACACGAAACATTTGCTCCCGTTTTATATGTAATGAAATACAGTACCATTGAAGAAGCGATTGCGATGCAAAATGCAGTTCCTCAAGGATTATCTTCTTCTATCTTTACCAATAACATGAGAGAAATGGAATTATTCCTTTCTGCTGCGGGTTCTGATTGTGGTATTGCTAACGTAAACATTGGAACTTCTGGTGCTGAAATTGGTGGTGCTTTTGGTGGTGAAAAAGAAACAGGTGGTGGACGTGAATCAGGTTCTGATGCATGGAAAGCCTACATGAGAAGACAAACGAATACGATTAACTACGGAACAGCGTTACCGTTGGCTCAAGGTATTAAGTTTGATTTTTAATTTTCTTTTGAGAGTATAGAATATAGAAAAATCCTGCAAGATGATTGCAGGGTTTTTTGTTGTTTTGTCGGAATGCAGTTTCGCGCTATCGGGGAGAAAATAGAATATAGAA
>JBIKZB010000101.1:0-6607 GCA_044354955.1 Flavobacterium sp.
AGGATGAAAACCAAGTAATGAATTTGTCGTTAAAAGATATTGACGGTGAAATGATTATTGTTTCTCAATTCACATTACATGCTCTAACTAAAAAAGGGAATCGTCCTAGTTATATCAAAGCCTCAAAGCCAGAAATAGCCATTCCACTTTACGAATCTTTTGTGCAACAAATGGAAATAGAGTTGGGTAAAAAAGTACAAACGGGACAATTTGGAGCCGATATGAAAGTAGGTTTAGTAAACGACGGACCTGTTACGATTATAATTGATACAAAAAATAAAGAGTAAATGAAACAAAAGCTAATCAGATTTTTAATTATATCACTTATAAACACAGTGCTTTATGGTGTTATAATTTATTTCATGGAAGTAAAGTTAGAAACTATTAGATTTGTAGTACAAGCATTATTTTTTGGATTGTTTATGGGATTTCTGCAAGTGTTTGGAATTCCATATTTAAATAGAAATAAAACAGATAAAAAATAATATGAACCTAAAAAATTCCCAACAAGAAGTTGATAATTGGATTAACGAACACGGTGTTCGTTACTTCAATGAATTAACCAATATGGCACAACTAACCGAAGAAGTAGGTGAAGTAGCAAGAATTATAGCGCGCCGTTATGGCGAACAATCAGAAAAAGAGTCTGATAAAAACAAAGATCTAGGTGAAGAATTAGCCGATGTTGTTTTTGTGGTTTTGTGTTTAGCCAATCAAACAGGAGTAGATTTACAAGCGGCTTTTGATAAAAAGATGGATTTAAAAACCAAACGCGATCACGATAGACATCATAATAATGAAAAACTTAAGTAGTTCACAGTTTTCAGTCACAGTTTTCAGTCACAGTTTTCAGTCATAATTAAAAATATGAATTTACTTTTAAAAAACTCGAAACTCGAAACTCGAAACTTGAAACTCCAAATCACGGGTTCAAAATCTGAAACCAATAGATTGCTATTGTTGCAAGCTTTATATCCTAATCTGATTTTAGAAAATACTTCCAATTCTGATGATTCAGAAGTTATGTTGAAAACATTGCAAAACTCGGAACTCGGAACTCGGAACTCGGAACTTATTGACGTTCATCACGCGGGAACAGCAATGCGATTTTTAATCGCTTTTTTTGCTATCCAAGAAGGTAAAGACTTATCCGACGTGTCTGAAGTTGTTTTAACAGGTTCTGGCCGAATGAAAGAGCGCCCAATAAAAATTTTAGTTGATGCTTTAATTCAGTTAGGAGCCGAAATTACCTATGAAGAAAATGAAGGTTTTCCACCTATAAGAATCAAAGGAAAAAAACTAACTCAAAATAAAGTGTCGATTCCAGCCAATGTTAGTAGTCAATATATTTCTGCATTATTGTTAATTGCTCCCAAACTCGAAAAAGGTTTAGAACTTACTCTTGAAGGAGAAATAACGTCAATTCCATACATTAAAATGACTTTGGCTTTACTAAATGAAATAGGTGTAGAAACTACATTTGTTGGAAATAAAATTACAGTTTGTTATGCTGATTTCGTTTCAGTATCTCGATTAACTGTTGAGTCTGATTGGTCGTCTGCATCCTATTGGTATTCTATAGTTGCTTTATCTGAGATAGGTTTTCAAGTTACACTTTCAAGTTATAAAAAAAATAGCTTACAAGGTGATTGTGCTTTGATTGAAATTTATAAGGATTTTGGAGTAGAAACTACTTTTAATAACGATAATTCAATCACAATTTCAAAAGAAAGAATTCATAATTCACAACTCACAACTCATAACTCACAACTAAACAATTCCCCTGATATTGCTCAAACTATAGCAGTAACTTGTTTTGGATTAGGAATGAGTTGCGATTTATTTGGTTTACACACTTTAAAAATTAAAGAAACAGACCGATTAGAAGCTTTAAAAACAGAACTAACTAAGTTGGGTGCAGTTGCTGTAGTAACGAATGAATCTTTACATTTGAAGCCATCAATTCACATCAACGAAAATATAGTCATAAATACCTATCAAGACCACAGAATGGCGATGGCATTTGCACCTTTAGCTTTGAAAGTACCAATAAGAATTAATGAAGCGGAAGTGGTTTCAAAATCATATCCTGATTTTTGGGAAGATTTAAAGAAAATTGGGGTTTTGGTAAAATAGATTTAGAAAAAAGTCGGGATGACTAGATTCGAACCAGCGACCCCTAGCACCCAATGCTAGTACGCTACCAGGCTGCGCTACATCCCGAATAAAAAAAAAATAGGTATTTCAACTTTATTTTAAAATAAAATAAACCGCTTTTTACTTGACAACGCCTATTTCATAATCGTATATTTGCAGCCAATTGGTTTTTAGTAGAATAATCTTCTAAACACTAATTTTTAAATTCTAAATTTTATTTATGAAATTATCTCATTTTCAATTCAATCTTCCAGAAGAACTATTAGCTGAGTTTCCTACTGAAAATCGTGACGAATCTCGCTTAATGGTTGTGAACAGAAAAACAGGCACAATCGAACACAAATTATTTAAAGACGTTATCGATTATTTTGATGATGGAGATGTAATGGTATTAAACAATACAAAAGTTTTTCCAGCACGTTTATACGGAAATAAAGAAAAAACAGGAGCTCGTATCGAAGTTTTCTTATTAAGAGAATTAAATGCAGAACAACGTTTATGGGATGTTTTAGTAGATCCAGCGCGTAAAATTCGTATTGGTAATAAATTATACTTTGGCGATGACGATTCGTTAGTAGCAGAAGTAATTGATAATACTACTTCTCGTGGAAGAACATTACGTTTTTTATATGATGGTTCTTATGAAGAATTCAGAGAAAAATTAGTAGAATTAGGTGAAACGCCTATTCCAAAATATATTACTCGTGAAGTAACTCCAGAAGATGCAGAACGTTACCAAACAATTTATGCAAAAGAAGAAGGAGCTGTTGCTGCTCCAACTGCAGGTCTACACTTTTCAAAACATTTATTAAAACGTCTAGAAATTAAAGGAATTGATTTCGCAGAAGTTACTTTACACGTTGGTTTAGGAACTTTTAATCCTGTTGAGGTTGAAGATCTATCAAAACACAAAATGGATTCTGAAGAAATGAAAATTTCTCAAGAGGCTTGCGATATTATTAATAATGCCAAAATAAAAAAGAAAAAAGTTTGTTGTGTTGGTACTACAGCCATGAGAGCTATGGAGAGTTCGGTTTCTTCTCAAAGAACTTTAAATCCTTTTGAAGGATGGACGAATAAATTTATTTATCCTCCTTACGATTTTAGTTTGGCAGATTGTATGATCACAAATTTCCATACGCCAAAATCTACATTATTAATGATGATTTCTGCATTTTGTGGACATGATTTAATGAAAAAAGCTTACGAGGAAGCTGTTAAAGAAAAATACCGTTTCTATTCTTATGGAGACGCTATGTTGATCATCTAATAGTTTCTTTTTGTCTGATATAAATCCCGAATTATTTCGGGATTTTTTTATTCACTGAAATCAAAAAAAACAAAATTTAAGGTTTTGCTGCTTTGTAACTTTTGTCTACTTTTACCATCCAAACAACCAATATTATAATGATTTTTAAAAATTCCCGAGAGTTTGCTCAAAGTTTAGATGCAAATGATGAATTAAGAAAGTATAGAGATGAATTTCATTTTCCTAAAGTAAATGGAAAACAAGTGATTTATTTTACAGGAAATTCTTTAGGATTACAACCTAAAAGAACTAAATCGTATGTTGATGAAGTAATGTCTGATTGGGCAAATATGGCAGTAGAAGGTCATTTTTATTCAGACAAACCTTGGTGGGACTACCAAGAAAGATTTGCTTCGCCATTAAGTGAAATTGTTGGGGCAAAGCCTTCAGAGGTTGGTGTAATGAATACTTTAACAGTTAATTTACATCTATTAATGGTGTCTTTTTATAATCCAACACCTAAGAAATATAAAATTATTTGCGAAGAAAAAGCTTTTCCAAGTGATCAATATATGTTTCAAAGTCAAGTAAAATTTCATGGTTTTGATCCAAAAGATGCTATAGTTGAAATTAAAAGAAGAGAAGGGGAAGCCAATATTCGTTTGGAAGATGTTTTGGCTAAAATTGAGGAAGTAGGAAGCGAATTGGCTTTAGTGTTAATAGGTGGAGTAAATTATTACACAGGTCAAGTGTTTGACATGAAAACCATCACAGCTGCCGGACAAAAACAAGGCGCTTATGTGGGTTGGGATTTAGCTCATGCAGCTGGAAATATCAAGTTAGATTTACACGATTGGAATGTAGATTTTGCGGCTTGGTGTAGTTATAAATATATGAATTCTGGGCCTGGAAATGCTTCTGGGTTTTTTGTTCATGAAAAGCATCATAACGACAAAGAATTAAAACGATTCGCGGGTTGGTACGGACACAATAAAGAGCGTCGTTTTAAAATGGAACCTGATTTTGATCCTGTAAATGGAGCTGATGGATGGCAAATTAGTAACCTGCCAATTTTATCGTTAGCGCCTTATTTAGCTTCGGTCGAAATGTTTGCAGAAGTTGGAATGGATAAATTAATCACAAAACGTAATCTTATCACCGCTTACTTGGAATTTGTTTTACATGAAATTGATAACGAATTAGATGGGGCTGAATTTGAAATTCTTACACCATCAAATCAAGATGAACGTGGTTGTCAGTTATCGGTATATTTGCAAGGACAAGGAAGAGAATTATTTGAAAGACTAATGAAAAATGGAGTTATAACCGATTGGAGAGAACCAAATGTTATTCGTTTGGCACCAGCCCCATTTTATTGTTCTTTTGAAGATATGTATGATTTTGGACAAATTTTAAAAGATTTGATTTTAAATAAATAATTATTTCCTTTTTACTACAACTAAAAAAGAAATTAATTTTTTTGAAAAGCTGAACAACTCGTTCGGCTTTTTTGTTAAATAAACTATATTTGCAACCAATAATTGAATTTCGTAAAGCCATGACTAAAGAACAAATTTTAGAGAACTTCGATCCTTCTCAGCCTGGATTATCAGATGCTACTATTTTTGGTTTGCCATTTTCGGCAGAGCAAAGTGAAATTATTGTAATTCCAGTACCATGGGAAGTAACGGTAAGTTATGGTGCAGGGGCATCAAAAGGACCGGATGCTGTTTTAAATGCTTCGTTTCAAATAGATTTAAAACATCAAGAATTTCCTGAATTATGGAAATTAGGTATTTATTTAGATAAAGCTCCTAGTGAATTAAGAAAAAAATCTAAGAAATTTAAAAAACAAGCTGCGCCAATTATCAAAGCTTTGGAAAGTGGATTAATATTAGATCACCATCCTTCATTGGCTAAAGATTTGGAAGAAATCAATTATGCGTGTTCTGATATGGTGGAAGCCGTTCGTGAGCAAACGCTAAATTGGATGAATAAAGGCAAAAAAGTAGTGCTTTTAGGTGGTGATCACTCAACACCGTTAGGATATTACCAAGCACTAGCAACAAAATATGACAGCTTCGGAATTTTACATTTAGATGCTCACATGGATTTACGTATTGCTTATGAAGGATTTACGTATTCACACGCTTCTATTATGTATAATGCCTTACAAATTCCGCAAATTTCTAAAATTGTGCAAGTTGGAATTCGCGATTTTTGTGAGCAAGAAGTGGAAGTTGCTTTAAAAGATAGAGTTTTAGTACATACCGACAGCGATTTAAAACAAGAAGCTTTCGAAGGTAAAACTTGGCAACAACAATGCGATCAAATTATCGCTTCGTTACCAGAAAAAGTATGTATTTCTTTTGATATTGATGGAATGTATCCTTGGTATTGTCCAAATACAGGAACTCCAGTTCCAGGCGGATTTTCATTTGAACAAGCCGCTTATTTGTTCAACCGTTTAGCAGAAACGAATAAAGAAATCATCGGATTTGATTTAGTTGAAGTGGCTCCTGGTAAAGATGATTGGGATGGAAATGTTGGAGCTCGAATGTTATTCCATATGTGTGGTGTTTTTGCCAAATCTCAAAAAATGATTGTTGGAAATAAAATAAAATTTAATAGATAATTTGTATCTTGCATAAAATCAGGCGGTAAGTCGTAATTACTTACTCCAAATTTATTTAAAGATAAAAAAATGAGTCATTTTTTAATTGAGCAGTGGAAAGAATATCCTATTCAAGTGCCTGGCAAGGTAAGGTATGCTGTGTCAACTCATGGTAGACTTAAAAGTTTTACTGATACAATCCAAAGCGGAAAAATTCTAAGAGGCGCTCCAACAGAAGGCTTTCTTTTTTTGCGATATGTTAGAATATCTAATAGCAAAAAGAAATATTTTTCTCATTCAATTCACAAAATGGTTGCAGAACTTTTTATTTCAAAGAAAAGTGAAGACCAAGAGTATGTTTTACATCTTGATTATGATAAAATGAACAATCAATTGTATAATTTAAAATGGGCTACCTATGATGAAATGCGAGCTCACGGTCACAAAAGCCCTGCAGTAAAAGAAGCATTTAAAAAATTTCAAGAAAATAATATTAAGCGAGATGGGCGCAAATTAACGTCAACACAAGTTATTCGTATTAAATTGAAAATGAAGCGCCAAGGCGAAAAATTCAACGTTAGAAAAAC
>JBIKZB010000102.1:0-6601 GCA_044354955.1 Flavobacterium sp.
AGCGGCTGACATTAAAATAATGATGCAAAAAGAAGGAATCAAAGATGAAGTTCAACCTTATGATTGGAGATATTATTCAGAAAAAATCAGAAAAGAACGATTTGATTTAGACGAGCAAGAAATGAAGCCTTATTTCAGTTTAGAAAAAACAAGAGAAGGTGTTTTTACGGTTTGTGGAAAATTATATGGATTTCAATTTAAACCTTTAAATAACGTTCCAAAATACCATGAAGATGTAACCGTTTGGGAAGTTACCGAAGCAGATGGAAAACATATTGGAATTTTATATATGGATTTTCACCCAAGAACATCAAAACGTGGCGGTGCTTGGATGACTTCGTACCGTACTCAAAAAACGGAAAATGGAAAACGAATTGCTCCCGTTGTTTCAATTGTGTGTAATTTTACAAAACCAACAGAAAATGCTCCAGCTTTATTAACTTTTGATGAAGTAAGCACGTTCTTCCATGAATTTGGACACGCTTTACACGGATTACTATCGAATGTAACTTATGAAAGTTTAGCAGGAACAAGTGTTCCGAGAGATTTCGTAGAATTACCATCTCAAATTATGGAAAATTGGGCAGCTGAACCAGAAGTAATGCGAATGTATGCCAAACATTATAAAACAGGACAAGTAATTCCGGATGCATTAATTGAAAAAATGCAAAAAGCAGGTACTTTTGATCAAGGTTTTGCAACTACTGAATATTTGGCAGCTTCTATTTTAGACATGCAATATCATACACAAAAAGCTGCAATTACAGTTGATGCTGAAACGTTTGAAAAAGAAGCTATGACTAAGATTAATTTACCAAATACTATTATCCCTAGATATAGAAGTACTTATTTTAATCACATTTTTGCGGGTGGATATTCAGCTGGATATTACAGTTATATATGGTCAGGCGTATTGGATACTGATGCCTTTGAAGTATTTAAAATTAATGGTCTTTTTAATTCCGATTATGCAAAATCATTTAGAAAAAATGTATTAGAAAAAGGAGGAACTGAAGATCCAATGGAATTATACAAAAGCTTTAGAGGTGCCGAACCAAGTGTAGCACCACTGCTAAGAAAACGAGGTTTAGACCAAGTGAAATAAAACTAAAAAGCTCCTGAAAATTCAGGAGCTTCTTTTTTATAGTATATTAAAGAGTCGTTTATAGACTCATTCGGAATTCTTCTAAAACGGGACTAATTTTCCCATAATAGCGTTCGTCTACAAATAATTCAACTGCTAAATCTGAAGAACCAAATCCGGCCATTCGAGCCGATTGTAAGTTGTCTTTTTTAACAACCTCTACTCCTACTGCCTCAATTTTTTGTTTCAATGCATCGGCAAGAATTTCACTTCCCGAAAATACTTTCATTATTCCCATATTGTTTTTTTTATCTAATCTTCCATTTCGAAGAAGAGTGGTTCTATCATTATTCTATCGGCTAAAATTTCTACTCTTTCGGTAATTTGAGTACAGAAAAACAAACGTTGTGTTTTTTCGGCACTCATTGAAAGTCTTTGAATAATAGAATCTTCACGCTTACGCAACATTTCTTCCACATCATCCACCACGAACATTTTAATCGTATTCATGTTAAATCCAGCTGAAGAAAACATTTCATTGATACGAATAGGTGTTCCAATCAAAACATCCATTCCTAACGAAATTTGGTTTTTATCGTAATCCATATCGCCTTTTTCATGTACTCCAAAAACACGTAAATTGGTGTAATGGTTTAACTTTTTGAATTGCTCAACAGCTTCCAAAACCTTTTCTTTGTCCTGAACCAAAACCAAAGCACGCGTACTTTCGCCAACAGGTTTTTCCATTCTTTGAATAACATTCAATAAAATAGTCGTAGTTTTTCCTGAACCATTAAGTGATTGAATAACAGCATCCACACCACTTTTAATAGTTGAAAAAGTTTCTTGTTGTAATTCATTTGCTTCAATAAAGTCGTTTTCAATTAACGCTTTCTGAAGGTTGGGATTTATTTTTTTTAATTGCATTTTTATTTAGTAATTAGTGAATAGTGATTAGTAATTAGGAAACTATTCACTAATTACTAATCACTATTCACTTTGTATTATTTACTCGCAAATAGTTGCACGTCTTGTTCTGAAATTTCGGCTCCACCTAAAATAATTAGGCGCTCCACTACATTTCGTAACTCACGTATGTTTCCTGTCCAATCATATTCTTGTAATAGTTTAATAGCTGTTTTGGAAAATGATTTTTGTGTATTTCCTTGCTCTGATGCGATTTTAGAGGCAAAATGTTCAATTAATTCTGGGATATCTTCTCTTCTATCATTTAAAGCAGGAACTTTGATTAAAATTACCGCTAATCTATGATATAAATCTTCTCTAAATCTTCCTTCTTCGATTTCCTTTTTTAAATCTTTATTGGTAGCTGCAACCACACGAACATTGACTTTTATGTCTTTGTCTGCTCCAACTCTTTGAATTAAATTTTCTTGTAACGCACGTAAAACTTTAGCTTGAGCGGACAAACTCATATCGCCAATCTCATCTAAGAAAATGGTTCCACCATCAGCAGCTTCAAATTTTCCTGCTCTATCTTTTACAGCCGAAGTAAAAGCCCCTTTAACGTGACCGAATAATTCACTTTCAATCAATTCAGAAGGAATTGCAGCACAGTTTACCTCAATTATTGGAGCATTGCAACGCTCACTTCTTTCATGTAATTGATGCGCTACTAACTCTTTTCCAGTTCCATTTGGACCCGTAATTAAAACTCGGGCATCAGTTGGAGCAACTTTATCAATCATCGTTTTGATATGATTAATTGCCTCGCTATTACCAATCATTTCATAGTTTTTAGAGACTTTCTTTTTCAAGATTTTGTTCTCTACTACTAGTTGTTTTTTATCTAATGCATTTCGAACCGTATTCAATAAACGATTCAAATCGGGTGGCTTTGAAATGTAATCAAAGGCACCTAAACGCATAGTATTTATTGCGGTTTCCAAATCGCCATGACCAGAAATCATAACCATTGGAATTTCAGGTTTTATTTTTTTAACGGCTTCTAATAGCTCAACACCATCCATTTTTGGCATTTTGATATCACAAAGAATTAAGTCATAATCTTCATTTTTGACTTTTTCGATTCCTTGTAAACCATCTTCTGCTTCTTCAACTTTATACGAATCATTTTCTTCGGAAAGTATTTTAGTCAATACTCTTCGAATTGCTGCTTCGTCTTCTATGATAAGGATTTTACTCATTTTAAAGGTATTGGGTTTTGGGTTTTGGGTTAAAGGTCTACTTCTAAACTTTTAAACTACAACCTTTTAACCTCTTTTTAATATTTCAACCATTTATACAATTCTTTCCAGGTTGGTTTTTTTCCGTACATTAAAATACCTACTCGGTAAATTTTTGCCGCAAACCAGACTACAAAGATAAACGTTCCGTACAATAAAACTATAGAAAGTGCTAATTGCCATAATGGCACTCCAAAAGGAATACGCATTAACATGACTATTGGTGAGGTTAATGGAATGATTGAAAAAACTGTTGCTATGGTTCCGTGCGGGTCATTAATAACAGTGAAAAATCCGATATAAACACCTAAAATTAAGGGCATAATAATCGGTAATAAAAATTGTTGCGAATCGGTTTCAGAATCTACTGCGGCACCAATTGCGGCATAAAATGAGCTGTATAAAAAGTAACCTCCAATAAAATAAATAATGAATGAAATAATTAATGTAGCCAATGGCAAATTCGCAATTTCATTCAAATACATTTGAATTTTAGCCATTTTATCTACATTTCCTGCTGCTTCCATCATTTCAGGTGACATTGCTGATGAAGCTCCCATTTGCAATCCTAAAAATGTGGAGGCAATAAAAAACAATAAGGCTCCTACAATTGCCCAAATTAAAAATTGTAAGATTCCTGCCAATGAGTTTCCTATAATCTTCCCCATCATTAATTGATAAGGTTTTACAGAAGAAATGATAATTTCTATTATTCTTGAGGTTTTTTCTTCAATAACACTTCGCATTACAAAATTGCCGTAAATAACAATGAACATCATAATTAAATACCCAAACAAACCTCCAATGATGACTTTAATTTCATTTAAGCCTTTTAAACTTTCTTCACCCGAAAATTTAGAAAGTTTTAAGGAAGAATCGGCTTTAGCTTTATCAATTTTATCTGCATCAAAACCCAAAACTTTTAAATTTTCTTGCGTAATTACAGAATCTATAACTTCTTCTACATCCGAAATAAAGTCTAAACTTGGACTATCTTCTGAAATATATTCTACTTTTTCTTTTAAATCTTGAACAGTAGTTACTTTTGGAATATAAAGTAATCCTTCATAGCTTTTACTTGCAGTATCTTTTGCTGTTTTGAATGTTAATGCAGACAAATCTGTATAATTAGTATACTTGTCGTTTTTAAATTCATTTTTTAGTAAACCAGCTTCGTCATGAATAGCTATTTGAGTTACCGAATCTTTATTCATAGTAGATAAATATCCCACTAGAACAGCCATCCCAACAAATAAAAGCGGACTTAAAAAAGTCATTACGATGAACGATTTATTACGCACTTTGGCAATAAATTCTCTCTTGATAATTAAGGATAATATGTTCATGATTATTGGCTTACGGTTTGAATAAAAATATCGTTTACACTTGGAATTTTTTCAACAAAGTGAGTTACTTGCCCAAATTGTGTCAAAATAGAAAGTAATTCGTTTGAATTATACTGACCTAAATGTACTTCTAATTTTAAATCATCGTTTAATGATTTAAAATTGGTTTGATTCAACGTAAATTTATGTGTTAATTGCAACATTAAACCTTCAATATTGTTTGTAATAATACCTACTTGGAACGTATTAGTTCTGTGTTGGCGTTTTACATCTTCTAACTTCCCTTCGATTAATTTATTGGATTTATGAATTAAAGCAATGTAATCGCACATTTCTTCAACCGATTCCATTCTGTGTGTAGAAAAAATTACCGATGTTCCTTTTTTATTCAATTCGATGATTTCGTCTTTAATTAAATTAGCATTAACTGGATCGAAACCCGAAAATGGTTCGTCTAAAATCAATAATTTAGGATTGTGCAAAACGGTAACTACAAACTGAATTTTTTGTGCCATTCCTTTAGAAAGTTCTTGGATTTTTTTGTCCCACCAACCTTGAATTTCTAATTTCTCAAACCAATATTTAAGTTGCTTTTTAGCTTCTGCTTCTGGCATTCCTTTTAATTGTGCCAAATACAAACATTGTTCGCCAACTTTCATGGTTTTGTATAAACCACGTTCTTCGGGCATATAGCCAATATATTGAACATGCTGCGGTTTAAGTTTTTCACCATCTAACAATACTATTCCACTATCTGGCATCGTAATTTGATTAATAATACGAATAAGAGATGTTTTTCCAGCACCATTTGGACCTAAAAGTCCATATATACTTCCTTTAGGAACTTGCAACGAAACGTTGTTTAAAGCGGTATAATCGCCATATTGTTTCACTACGTTTTGTACTTCGAGAATATTGCTCATAAATTGAGTTGATTTTATTTACTTATTAGTAGCAAAAAAATGCTTTTGTTACAAAAAAAACCCACCCTTCATTGCTAAAGGATGGGAAAAATTGCTATGAAAAAGAAAAACTCACTCTCCTAAGAAAGTGAGTTTCAAAAGTATTAAATTATATTTAATTATGAAAACATATCTTTAACTTTTTCGAAAAAAGATTTATCTGATTTCTCAGGTCTTGGAATGAAGTTTTCATCGGTAAGCATTTTTTCAAAAAATTGCTTTTGCTCTTTGTTTAATGTCTTTGGCGTCCATACGTTCACATGAACTAACAAATCGCCATTTCCATAAGCATTAATACTTGGTACACCTTTACCTTTCAAACGTAAAATTTTACCCGATTGAATTCCTTCTTCTAATTTGATACGTACTTTTCCTGAAACGGTATCAATTTCTTTAGAAACTCCTAATGCTGCTTCTGCAAAACTGATGTATAAATCATAATGTAAATTTTCGCCTTCACGCTTTAAGAATTCATGTTCAATTTCTTCAATAGCAACAATTAAATCCCCTGGAATACTATTGCTTCCTGGGGCTTCATTCCCTTTGTTAGCTACTTTTAACTGCATTCCGTCTACAACACCTGCAGGAATTTTGATTGAAACCGTATCATCCTCTAATAACATTCCTTGCGCATCGGCTCCAGCAGGTTTTTGATCTAAAATTTGACCAGAACCACTACATGTATGACACGTAGTAGCAGTTTGCATTCTACCTAATATTGTGTTCGCAATTTTCATAATTTGTCCTGAACCATTACAAGTAGGACATGTTCTATAGGTTACACCTTTCGCTTGAACTTTACGTTTAACTTTAACTTTCTTTTCAACACCATTGGCAATTTCTTCCAAAGTTAATTTCACTTTGATACGAAGATTACTTCCTTTTACTCTGCGTTGACCACCGCCACCGCCAAAACCAGAAAATCCTCCACCACCAAAGGCACCTCCGAAAATATCGCCAAATTGACTGAAAATATCATCCATGTTCATGTGTTGACCACCG
>JBIKZB010000103.1:0-6575 GCA_044354955.1 Flavobacterium sp.
AAAAGAAAAAATCTATTATTATCATACCATGTGGAATAGACAGGTTAGAAAAATTGACCTTAAATTAATAGATTTTTCAGCAATTAAAGAACAAATCATTGATGATGATGTACTTAAAGAAAATGTCATAAAAGATGTAACTCCCTTGCAATCAAAAAAGAAAAAAATAACTAAAAAGTAACAGCCTATGAACATTTTAGATAAAATAATTCACTCTACTGAAAAGACCATCTACTACATTTTGTCGTTCCTTTTACTTTTATTTGTAGCCTATGAAGTTTTTGATCTTGTAAAGCTATTTTACGAAGAAGTGACTAAAGCATCAATAGAAAACAAATCAATTGCACTTACTGGAGTTCCATTATTTTTTAATATTATAATTGCATTAGAAATTATGGAAACTTTTAAAGGTAACAATGAAAATATTTTACGAAAAGTTAAATTAATTTTACTAATTGCATTAACTGCCATCTCTAGAAAAGTAATTACAATGGATGTAAAGCATGTGGGTTTTGAAACAGAGATAGGAATTTCAATACTAATACTAACAATTTGTATAGGTTACTTTATTTTAAACAACCTCAAGTTTCAAAAAATAAACAAACAAAAATAACCCATTATATAGGTTAATAACGCAAAAATCCCGAGCTCACACTCGGGATTTTGTTATTCTATTTCTTTAACACCTTTAATAAAAAGCCACTTCATATAGATTTTTTCTCCGTTATGGGTTTTTATCGCTTGAAACTTTGGCGCTAAAAGCAACGCTACCATAAAAGCAGTCATTGGTATCCATATTCCATTCAAGTGCGTGAATTCACCTACCAAATATAATGTTGGTAAATAAATCACTACGAATCCTAAGAAGTTATATAAGAATGATTTTACTTTTTTTGTCATTGTTTATAATGTTTAATTGTTAAATCGATGGCTAATCCCTTTTTACTAATTACTACAATCTATTCCTCAGTATTCATGTATTTTCCTTTCTTACTGCCTTCGTACATTTCGTATTTCACCAAACGGGCTTCTAACTTACCATTGAAAAGTTTGATTTTTCTACTTGGTTTCAAACCTACGAATTTCAAAGCTTCTAAATTGGCTGTAATAAACCAAGCATTGGTATTGGGATAATTTTGTTTTAAGGTGTCACCAATTTCTCTGTAAAAACGTTCCATATCAATATCCAAACGCTCTCCATAAGGCGGATTGAACACCATGTGCAACGGTCCTTCAGTTTCTTTTTTAGAATCGAAAAAGTTTTCATTGGTTATGGTAATGTATTCGTCTAAATTGGCGTTTCTAATATTGTCTTTTGCTTTAGCAACCGCACTTGGCGCTTTGTCATAGCCTTTAATAGTGTAATGAAATTCACGTGTTTTCTTTAATAACGATTCTAAAATATTATCAAATAATTCGGCATCCCAATCTTTCCATTTTTCAAAACCAAATTCCTTACGATTAATATTCGCTGGAACGTTGCAAGCAATCATTGCTGCTTCCGCCAAAATAGTTCCTGAACCACACATAGGGTCTATGAAATGACTTTTTCCTTCCCAACCTGCTAAAATCAACATACCAGCCGCTAAAACTTCGTTGATAGGTGCAATATTCGTAGCTGTACGATAACCTCTATGGTGTAACGAAGCTCCCGAAGAATCTAACGAAACCGTTACATTATCTCTATCTATATGCACATGAATTTGTAAATCTGGGAAATCTTTATCAATACTTGGACGCTTTCCGTTCAAATCTCTAAATTGATCTACAATCGCATCTTTTGTTTTTAAAGCCACGAACTGACTGTGATTGAAGTTTTCAGAATGCAAAGTCGTTTCTACTAAAAACGTATTATGTTCAGTCAAGTAATCCGACCAATCAATAGCTCTGATGCCTTCATACAAGGCTTTGTCGTTGTGTGCTTTAAAGGTTTTAATAGGTTTTAAGATTTTTAAAGCGGTACGAAGTGCCAAATTGGCCTTATACATAAATCCCTTATCGCCTTTAAAACTCACCACACGTGTACCGATTTCCACTTGTTGTGCACCAAGAATTTGTAGTTCTTTAGCTAATATTTCTTCAAAACCAAAGAAGGTTTTGGCCGTCATTTTATAATTTTCCATTCTTCAATTTCAAGTTCAATTGCAAAAATCAATTGCAATTGCAATAATTAAGATATTCTTGTGCAAAAATACATTAAATTTGCTACTTCAAAGAAACGAATTCAGAATTAATGTCAGATAGCAATAATAAACAACCAATTATAAACAACGAACAACCTTTAAATTGGTTCGAATCTTGGTTTGATACCGAATATTATCACATTCTATACAAAGAACGCAACGACGAAGAAGCGCAATTGTTAATGGACAATTTAACGCACTATTTAAACCTTCCAGAAGACGCTAAAATCTTAGACTTAGCTTGTGGAAAAGGGCGTCATGCGATTTACTTAAATTCGTTAGGATTTGATGTTACGGGTGCCGATTTATCTGAAAACAGCATTAAAGAAGCGTCTGAATTTAAGAATGAGAAACTGCATTTTAAAGTGCACGATATGCGCGAAACGTGTGACGAAAAATACGATGCGATTTTCAATTTGTTTACCAGTTTTGGCTATTTTGAAGACGATTCCGATAATTATAAAACCATTAAAGCCATTCACAACAGTTTAACCGAAACAGGATTTGCGGTTATCGATTTTATGAATGTGGATTATGTTTTGGAAAATTTGGTTGCAGATGAAATAAAATCGGTAGACGGTATTGATTTTCACATCAAACGTTATTTGAAAGAAGGACACATATACAAAGAAATTGATTTTGAAGATAAAGGCGAAAAGTTTCATTTCACCGAAAAAGTACAAGCACTTCGTTTAGAAGATTTCGAAAAAATGATGGAGGAAGCGGGCATTTATCTTTTGGATATTTTTGGCGATTATAAATTGCGAAAATTCTTTAAAACTCAATCGGAACGTTTAATCATGATTTTTAAATAATGCAATATATCATCACCTTTTCAGCTGTTATTTTAGGTTTTTTAATCGCATTATTTTTAAAACCTCAAAAGAAAAAAAACATCAAATTATTGTTGGCGTTCAGTGGTGCTTTTTTATTATCGCTAACCGTTTTACACTTACTTCCTGAATTATTTAGTGAAGGACACAATCACGTTCACGAAGGAGAAGAAGCACACGCTACTTTACCGGTTGGCGTTTTTATTATGATTGGAATATTGTTCCAAATTTTATTGGAATTTTTCTCAAAAGGTGCAGAACATGGTCACGTTCACGTACACACCGACGAACATAACGAATTGCATCAAATTCCTTGGTTGTTGTTTATTAGTTTGTGTATTCATGCCTTGTTAGAAGGTTTTCCAATTCACGAAAACAACAATTTAGCTTATGGAATTGCGGTTCACCACTTTCCTATTGCTATTATTTTGACCTTGTTTTTCGTAAATGCGAAGATGAATAAAATGATGATTTTTGCTTTCATGTTTTCCTTCGCATTAATGACACCACTAGGAACTTTATTAGCAGAACAAATGCATTTTGCCCAACATTACTCAAAAGAAATTTCGGCAGTGGTAGTTGGGATTTTATTTCATATTTCGTCTACTATCATTTTTGAAAGCAACGAAGGACATAAATTCAATTTGGCTAAAATTACCATGATTGTATTTGGTTTTGTATTAGCATATATAATTGAAATGGGACATTCGCATTAAAAGATTTCGCTACATAAAATGTATGTAGTTTTTAGTTAAATTTGAATAATATTTAAAACAATTGATATGGGATTATTTTCTGCGCTTCTTGGCAATGCAGGTGCTGTAAATCAGGAAACTTTAGTAAAAGAGTATGGTAAACTTTTAATTACAGGTGAAGAAATTGAGTTAGGTTTCAAACTAATTCGCGATACTTTTATTTTTACCAACAAACGATTAATTTTAGTTGAAAAACAAGGAATTACAGGCAGTAAAATAGAATACAAATCGATTACTTACAAAAGCATTTCACGTTTCAGTATAGAGACAGCTGGAACTTTTGACTTAGAAGCTGAATTGAAGATTTGGGTTTCAAGCGAAGTACATCCTAGTGTTGTGAAACAATTCAATAAATCTGTTAATGTGTATGATGTGCAAAATGTTTTAGCAAATCACGTTCTAAAATAATCGCATGAACTTTACCAAAACCACTGAACAAGCTTCCAAATACGAACATTTAGAAAAAATGTCGGTTACTGAATTGTTGACGAATATCAACAACGAAGACAAATCTGTTCCGTTAGCCGTTGAAAAAGCATTACCTCAAATTGAAACTTTAGTGACTGAAATTGTTTCGAAAATGAAACAAGGTGGTCGTTTGTTTTATATTGGCGCAGGTACTTCAGGACGTTTAGGAATTGTAGATGCTTCAGAATGTCCACCTACTTTTGGAGTTCCTTTTGATTTGGTAATTGGAATTATTGCAGGTGGAGACACTGCCATTAGAAAAGCAGTAGAATTTGCCGAAGACGACAGAGAACAAGCTTGGAAAGATTTACAACAATGGAATATCAATGAAAATGATGTGGTTGTTGGAATTGCCGCTTCGGGAACTACACCTTATGTAATTGGCGGCTTAGAAATGTGTAATCAAAATAACATCAGTACGGGAAGTATTAGTTGTAACGCAGAAAGTCCATTATCCAAAACGGCTAAATTTCCGATTGATGTGGTAGTTGGTCCTGAATTTGTTACTGGAAGCAGTCGCATGAAAGCAGGAACTGCTCAAAAGTTGGTTTTAAACATGATTTCTACTGCAACTATGATTCAGTTAGGTAAAGTAAAAGGAAATAAAATGGTGGATATGCAATTGAGCAACACCAAATTAATTGATAGAGGTACGCGAATGATTATGGATGAAATTCCAGTTAATTACGAAGAAGCAGGAAAACTTCTAGAAACCCACGGAAGTGTTAGGAATGCAGTTAATTTTTTCAAGAATAAAATATAAATGGCAACAGATAAAACAGTTTTAGCAAAAGGTATTAAATATCTTTCAGGTGCGCTACCATTACTATTTATAGGCCCATTTGTAATCAATAGTGCTTTTAAAAACGAAAATCATCCTTTATATCCATACATTTTAGCTCTTGGAATCATAATTGCTTTAACAGCTATGTTTCTGATTTTTAAAGGAATTACGACCTTGGTAAAAAGCATGTTTGATGGAGATAAACAAGGGTAATAAAAATATCAATAACAAGTTCAATATCAATTTCAAAAATCAAATATGAAATTCAAAGTACAATATTTTATTGGTAGTTTAATACTACTTACATTGCTAACTTCTTGTTACAATCAGGAGCGTAATTGTAAAGATTTTAAAACCGGAAAATTTATTTCGGAAACGGAAATTGAAGGTAAAAAATTCACAAGTACTTTTGAACGAAATGATTCTATTCAAATTGAAAGCTATGAAGGGAAAATAGATACTTTCAAAGTACGATGGACGAATGATTGTGAATACATTATACAAAACAACAATCCCAAAAACAGAGAAGAAAAAAAACCTGTACAAATGAAAATTTTGACCACTACTACTAATTCATACTCTTTTGAATATTCATTTGTTGGTGATTCAAAAAAACAACGTGGTACTGTAACAAAACTAAACTAGTCAACGTATGATTAGTTCTAAAACAAAAACAAAAAAATGGAAGTATTTTTAAATCCCGATGCATGGATAGCACTGTTAACCTTAACTTTTTTAGAAATTATTTTAGGTATCGATAACATCATTTTTATTTCGATTGTTACTGGAAAATTACCGCCAGAAAAACGAAAAAAAGCAACACGAGTTGGGCTATTCTTAGCTATGTTTATGCGAATTGCCTTGCTTTTTGGAATTACGATTTTAATTGCCATGAAAGCGCCATGGTTTAGCTTTGATTTTGGATGGTTTTCTGCGGATATTACAGGGCAAGCCTTAATACTATTACTAGGAGGTTTGTTCTTAATTTATAAGAGCACCAAAGAAATCCATGAAAAAGTAGACCACAAAGGCGAAGAAGAAAAAGAATTGAAAACTTCGGCTACCAAATCATTTGCAAGCGTTATTGGTCAAATTTTATTAATTGACATTATATTCTCTGTCGATAGTATTTTAACCGCAGTGGGTATGACAAATGGTATCGAAGGCGCTTTATTAATTATGATTACAGCAGTAGTAATTTCTGTGGGAATTATGATGTTATTCGCGGTTCCAGTTGGGAATTTTGTAAACGCTAATCCATCCATTCAAATTTTAGGATTATCATTTTTAATCTTAATCGGATTTATGTTGATTACCGAAAGTATGCATTTATCCAATGCTGAATTAGCAGGTCAACATGTAGGAGCCGTTCCAAAAGGCTATTTATATTTTGCAATTACCTTCTCATTGGCTAATGAGTTTATCAATATGAAGATGCGTAAGAAAAATTAATTATAACCCGTAGTGCATTATTAAACTAGATTAATTTTTAAGTTGTTAATATTTCTGTTGAATACAAATTTATTGAGATATTGAATTGTTGTCAAAGTAG
>JBIKZB010000104.1:0-6480 GCA_044354955.1 Flavobacterium sp.
ATCGCCAGTTGAGGTAATACGTTCGGCACGCATTTTAATTTGCTTTTGGCTTTCTTCTCCCGAAACATAAAGCGTTTTGTAAGGTAGTTTCAAAGCAATTTGCAAGAGCAACGTACTTTTTCCTATTCCTGGTTCACCACCTAACAACGTTAAGGAACCCGGAACTAATCCGCCACCCAAAACCCGATTCAACTCGTTATCAGTGGTGTTCAATCGGATTTCTTGTGCGGTATCTATTTCTTTAATCAGTAAAGGTTTGGTAGCGGCTTTTGAAGTAGCACTTGTGGTTTTCCATGCTGCTTTTTCTTCTTTTTGAACCAATTCTTCTACAATGGTATTCCATTCTTTGCAAGCATTACATTGCCCTTGCCATTTTGAATATTGGGTGCCACAATTTTGGCAAAAGAAAGCCGTTTTTACTTTACTCATTTTGTTTTATTCCTTTTTTTCAGTTGGTTCTTCTGTAGGAGTTTCAGCAGGAACTTCTGCTGGTGCTTCTTCCGATGGTTTGTCTTCTTTACCTTTTAAAGCTTCAGCACGGTTCAACATATAATCTTTAGTTAACTCACGAATTGGCTCTAAAGTAAAGGCTCTTTGATATGTTTTTACGGCTTTTTTATAATTACCTGTTTTTTCAAAATACAAGGCTTGGTGATACGTTCCTAAGATTGTTTTTGGGTAATGTTTGTCGGCATATTCTCCTAAAGGTTGTAATTCATTGTAAGCTTTGTTTTTCATAATCGCAGCTTCAATTGCTTTAAAATCACTTAATCTTGGTTTCATTTTAAAGCCAAAACGTTTTTCAAGTTCATCATATTTGGCAATTAAATAATCGGTATAACCTGCTTCTAATTTTAAAATTTTATCTTGAAATTCCACCATCGAGATAGGTTGGTAACCGTCAAAAATAAAATAAATAGCACTTGGGATTGCTTTAGCTACTAACGAGTAGTGTGAAGCGCCTTTGAAAGCATCGTTTTGATATTTAAAAGTGGCATTTGGAATAGCTTTGATATTGGTGTCTAATTCAGCAGCTTTATCATTAATTGCTTTTAAATCTCCTTCACCAGTGGCTTGATAATAAAAAATAGGTTTAGTAATTTTTGCTAAACGTTCAGCTAACCTTTTCTCCATTTCTGGAGCCATTTCTGGAGCTAACGAAATGTAGGCATTAAAAATAGGATTGTCTTTGTATAAGTAAAAATTTAAAAAACCAGCAGTGGTGTCATGACCGGTAATCATTCTAAAAGGAAGCGTACGGTATTTTTTTTCTACATAGGGTAACAATTCAACACCAATAAATTCGAAAAAGTTAGCACCTGAACCTGAAGGGAAGCCTGCTTCGTCAAATTCGCTGTCTTTAAAACGAGTTTCGCCGTTGTTTTGGTCAATGGCAATAATAATCATTTCTGGCAAATCGTCCCAATAGCTGCCGTATTTTAAAATTCCTTCAAATGGATCCAATAAATATTCACCGTCTAGCACAACTAAAGTGGGGTAGCTTTTTTCTGGACTAGTAGCATATGATGGAGGTGTAACCACCGTAAATGCTCGATTGCCTACTTTTTTAGATTGGATTGTTTCTGGTATACGTTGAGCAAAAAGACCTGACGATACCAATATGATAAATAAAATTAATTTAGAGTTCATTTTAAATAAATTGGTTAAATAAAAGAGGGCAATTTACTAATTTATTTTTTATTTAAAATAGGTAAGAGTAAATATGATAACAAACCCAAGAAAATCGTTAAAAGGGTTTGAGAAACCCAAATTAAATATCCGAAAGCAGTACCTATTCCTTCTGATATTCCATATAGACTTAAAATTGAAGCTATAGCAAGTGGATATGCACCAAGGCCACCATTTGTAAAACCTACTGCAAGAGTGCCAAATATAAATCCCATTACCACCAAATCAAAACTGATATTAGCTGTTTCAGGAAGTGCAAAAATAGTTACATAGAACATTGCTAAATAAGAAAACCAAATAAAAAAAGAATGAAAAATATAGTTCCATTTATTTTTCATTTTTAATATACTGAGCATACCTTCTATTAATCCTGAAAGTTTTTGTTTTAGTTTTAAGATAATTTGCCATTCGGCATAAATCCAAACTAAAACAAAAATAAAAAACAATACTATTCCTATGATGGATAACCAAATTAAGGTTTCAAATTTTACGTTTTTTTGAATCAAATATTGGTATATTTTGTCAAATTGTGAGATAAATCCAACGGCAACAAAAAGCAGAAAAATGATCATATCAACAATTCTTTCGGCTACAATAGTTCCAAACCCTTTGTCAAAAGGCACGTTTTCGTATTTTTTTAATAAAGCGGCTCGAGATATTTCTCCCGAGCGTGGAATGGTTAAATTTACCAAATAGGAAACGCAAACGGTCATTAAATCATTGTGAAATTTCGTTTGATAGCCTAAGTGTTGTAAGGCAAATTTCCAGCGATATGCTCTTGACCAAAATCCGAATAGGGCAATAAAAAGGGAAAGAAAAATATATAAATAATCAGCTTTAATAAAGCTAGTTTTAATTTTCTCTAATTCTTCAGGGTTAAGAGTTGTAAATTGATAATATATAATAATTATTCCAATAAGTAATGGAATAATTAAACTTAAAAATTTTCTGATTTTCGATTTCAAACTAAGTTAAAGAGTTGTCTTTTTCGTTAGGAAAAACTAATGTAGGTTTAAATTTTTTTGCTTCCTCAAAATCCATAATTCCATAAGAAATAATAATTACTATATCTCCTCTGTGAACTTTGCGAGCTGCAGGTCCGTTTAAAGTGATTTCGCCAGTATTTCTAGGGCCTTTAATGGCATATGTTTCTAGTCGTTCACCATTGTTGATGTTAACGATTTGTACTTTTTCACCTTCAATAATATTTGAAGCTTCCATTAGTGCTTCGTCAATGGTGATACTACCTATATAATTCAAATCAGCACCCGTAACGGTTACTCTATGAATTTTTGATTTTACTACTTGAATTTGCATGATGCAAAGGTAATTAATTTAGTGAAATATTGTCAATTAATCTGATATTCTCAATAAAAATAGCAATGAAACCGCGATATTTTTTGTTTGTTTCTTTTTCAGAAACGGGTATAAGCGTTACTTCATCAGCTATTTCAAAATATTCTAATTGAAATTCTGGATGTTTTTTAAATTCGTTCTCTACCCAATTTATGGTTTCTTCTGTTGAATTCGTCTTGAAAATTTCTTTTGAATTATTTAGTATTTGGTAAATAATAGCAGCATTTTCTTTTGCAGTTTCTGAAAGTCTTTCGTTTCTTGAACTCATAGCTAATCCGTTTGGTTCTCTATGAATTGGACAACCAATAACTTGTACTGGAATATTGTATTTTGAAACTAATTTTTTCACAATTTGAAGTTGTTGAAAATCTTTTTCTCCAAAATAAGCTTTATTGGGTTGAATAATTTCAAATAATCTTTTGACTATTGTTCCCACTCCATCAAAATGGCCAGGTCTATGTTTGCCTTCCATTTGGTTTTCTAGCCCGTCATATTCAAAATTCTCAGAAACGGTATTGCCTTCATAAATATCTTCCACATCGGGTGCGTAAACAATAATAGAATTGCTCAAATCTTGCATGATTTTAACGTCTCTTTTTAATGTTCTAGGATATTTATCTAAATCTTCCTCATTGTTAAATTGAGTTGGATTTACAAAAATACTCATTATAGTAATGTTGTTTTCAGTAAGTGATTTTTTCAGCAAAGACAAGTGTCCTTTATGCAGCGCTCCCATTGTAGGAACAAAACCAATGGATTTATTTTGTTTGATAAAAGGCCTTAAAAAAGCACCTAAATCTGACTTTTTATTAAAAATAAGCATTTTTATGTTTGTTATTTCAAGTGCAAACTTACTATTTTAGTGGATAAATCCATAAAATTTTGTAATTTTGCAAGGTTTTTTAAAACAATAATTAACTAGAATACATTATGGAAGACAAGAGGATATTGTATGTATCATCTGAAGTGGTGCCTTATTTAGCGGAAAACGAAGTGTCGTTGCAATCGTATGAAATGCCAAAAATGGTTAATGATTTAGGTGGACAAATACGAATTTTTATGCCTAGATATGGTAATATTAACGAAAGAAGACATCAATTGCATGAAGTTATCCGTTTATCAGGAATGAACTTGGTGGTAAATGATATGGATATGCCTCTAATTATTAAAGTTGCTTCAATTCCAAAAGAGCGAATTCAGGTTTATTTTATTGATAATGATGAGTATTTTAAGCGTAAAGCTACATTTTCTGACGAAGAAGGTGTGATGTATCCAGATAATGATGAAAGAGCTATTTTCTTTGCAAAGGGAGTAGTAGAAACGGTTAAAAAATTAAATTGGGTACCCGATGTAATTCATGTGCACGGATGGATGGCAGCTATGTTGCCTGTTTACTTAAAACATTATTATAAAGACGAAGGTATTTTTGCAGAAACAAAAATTATTTCATCGGTTTATGATCAAGGTTTTGAAGGGGAATTGGATAAAGAATTCATCAACAAAGTATTGTTTGATAATATTAGCAATGAAGCTGTTTCGGATTTAGTTTCGCCTACTTATGAAAACTTAATGAAAGTTTCAATTATGCATTCAGATGCAATAGTAGCAGGGTCTGAAGCTCTGTCTTCAACTTTAACAAAATTTATAGAAAGTTCAAACAAACCTTTTTTACCTTTCGCCTCTAAAGACACAATTAAAGAAGTGTATACTTCGTTTATAAAAAATCACGTACTATAAAGGGTTTATCTACTATGAAAAAAAGTATTTTTAAAATATCATATTTGTTATTATTCGTTCTTTTTATATCTTGTGATAAGGATTTTAATTCCTTAGATTCAGATGTAATTGGGGAAGATCATTTTAAATTAGAGGATGAAGAAGTCTCACTTGTAGCTTATTCCAAAGCAACGGGTCCTGTTCAAACTAATAACTTACCTTTAAATGCTTTAGGTGTTTATAATAACACAAAATTTGGAGTTACAAAGGCTCATTTTGTAACTCAAGTTGAATTAGGTACTGAAAACCCTTCTTTTGGTTATAATCCTGTAATTGATTCGGTTTATTTATACGTGCCTTATTTTAGCGAGATAAAGTCTACAGAAACAAGTGGTGAGCGTATATATGAGTTAGATTCTATCTATGGAAATGCCGAAACAGGGAAGTTTAAATTGTCGGTTGTAGAGAATGGCTATTATATTAGAGATTTTGATCCGTCTGATAATTTACAAACATCTCAAAAATATTATAGCAACGATAAGCCGCTTATTGATCCTTTTAAAGGAACAGAAATATTAAACAATAGTTCGGCTACATCTCAAAATAATGAATTTTATTTTAGTAAAAAAGAGCTATATATTTATCAAACCAATGGTGCAGGTTTGTATGTAGATAGTAATGGTGCAGTATTATCTAATCAAAATGATGTTTCTTTACGAGTTATCAAAGAAAGAAAAACACCAGGAATGTGGTTAGATTTAAAAAACAGCTTTTTCCAACAAAAAATTATAGATGCTACTGCTTCTGGAAATTTGTTTAATAACAATAGTTTTAAAAATTATTTTAGAGGTTTGTTGTTTGAAGTAGAGGAAATTAATCCAGGTCAAGGTGCCTTAGCTATATTAGATTTTTCTAGAGCAGAACTTAAAATTTTATATAAAGCGTCTGTTGCTCCAACTGTTGAAAATCCTAACCCAGCTAGGACAAGAAGAAATTTTTCCCTTAAAATGGGATATAACAACTCTTCATCATTAAGAAATAATAGTATTAATTTCTTAGTACCTACTAATTCTTCTGATTATACTTCGGGATTAGCGGCAGCTAATGAAGTAACAGGAAGTGAAAGATTATATATTAAGGGAGGAAATGGTTCAGTTGCATTTATTGATTTGTTTAATGCTACAGAATTAGCAACCTTAAGAAACAATGTGGCTAACAATAATTGGTTGGTTAATGATGCGCGACTTACTTTTTATGTTGATAAATCGCAGATGTTGAATGTAAGTGATAAGGATGAGCCAGAAAGAATCTATATTTACGATGCTACAAATAATATTGTACTTTTAGATTATACATATGATAGTTCAACAAGCTCAAATCCTAAAAACAATAAGGTAGTTTTTGGAGGAATTATTCAAAGAGAAGTTGATGAGACAAAAAAAGGGATCAAATACACGGTAAGAATAACCGAACATATTAAAAGTGTTTTAAAAGTTAATAGCGATGGAGAGTATATGGATAATATTAAAATAGGTATTTCTGTTACAGAGTCTATAAATCTTGTATCTTCTGCTATGTTAGAAACTCCTTTTACTGCAAATGGGTTGGAAATAAAAAGCATTCCATTGGCATCAATTCTTAATCCTTTAGGAACAGTTTTATATGGAAATGTAATTACTAACCCTTTAGATGAAGATAAAAAACTTAAATTAAATATTT
>JBIKZB010000002.1:0-22144 GCA_044354955.1 Flavobacterium sp.
AACAAACCAATCATTCAAAAGGTAGAACCTTCAGAAGAAGATGTAAAAAACCAAATTAAAGAAACGCTAGAGCGTCTTCAGGGTAAAGGGAATAAATCAAAATCTGCAAAATACAGAAGAGACAAACGAGATTCACACCGTCAACGTGTAGATGACGAACTACAGGCACTTGAAGAAGGTAGTAAAACCTTAAAAGTTACCGAGTTTGTAACCGTAGGCGAAGTAGCAACCATGATGGATGTGCCTATTACAAAAGTAATCGGAACGTGTATGTCGTTGGGTATTATGGTAACCATGAACCAACGTTTAGACGCAGAGACCCTATCTATAGTGGCAGATGAGTTTGGTTTTGAAATGGAATTCATTACTACCGATATTGAAGAAGCTGCAGAAATTGTTACTGACAATCCAGAAGATTTAGTACATAGAGCACCAATCGTTACGGTAATGGGTCACGTAGATCACGGAAAGACTTCATTACTAGATTATATTCGTAAAGCAAATGTAATTGCCGGAGAATCAGGTGGAATTACACAACATATCGGAGCATATGGTGTAATCTTAGAAGGCGGAGAAAAAATAACATTTTTGGATACTCCAGGTCACGAAGCTTTTACGGCGATGCGTGCTCGTGGAGCCCAAGTTACCGATATCGCAATTATTGTAATTGCAGCAGATGACGACATCATGCCGCAAACAAAAGAAGCAATCAGTCATGCACAAGCTGCAGGTGTTCCTATGATATTTGCTATCAATAAAGTGGATAAACCAAATGCAAATCCAGAAAAAATAAAAGAACAATTGGCCGGCATGAACTTGTTAGTTGAAGATTGGGGAGGAAAATACCAATCCCATGATATTTCAGCAAAACAAGGAACTGGGGTCTTAGAACTTCTTGAAAAAGTATTGTTAGAAGCAGAAGTATTAGAATTAACCGCAAATCCAAACAAGCCCGCTTTAGGAACTGTTGTGGAAGCGCAACTAGATAAAGGAAGGGGATATGTATCGACCATCTTAGTTCAGGCTGGAACACTTCGCATAGGAGATTATGTACTTGCTGGAAAAAACCATGGTAAAATTAGAGCCATGTTTGACGAAAGAGGTCATCAAGTGAAAGAAGCCGGACCCTCAACTCCAGTATCTGTATTAGGTTTAGATGGAGCGCCTACCGCAGGTGATAAGTTTAATATGTATGAAGACGAGAGAGAAGCAAAACAAATTGCCGCAAAACGCACGCAATTACAACGCGAACAATCAGTACGTACCCAAAAACACATTACACTTGCCGAAATTGGACGTCGTATTGCTTTAGGGCAGTTTAAAGAATTAAATATTATCCTTAAAGGAGATGTGGATGGATCTGTTGAAGCTTTATCCGACTCTTTCTCTAAATTATCAACCGAAGAAATTCAAATCAACATCATTCATAAAGGAGTTGGAGCGATTACAGAATCGGATGTATTGTTAGCTTCGGCTTCAGATGCAATCATTATTGGATTTAATGTTCGCCCTCAAGGAAATGCAAAACAATTAGCCGATAAAGAAGAAATCGATATCCGTAACTATTCCATTATTTATGATGCAATTGACGACTTGAAAGACGCGATGGAAGGCATGTTATCTCCAGAAATGAAAGAGGAAATAACAGGAACGGCTGAAATTAGAGAAATCTTTAAAGTTACAAAAGTGGGTTCAATTGCAGGTTGTATGGTTACCGATGGTAAGATTTTTAGAAATTCTAAAATTCGTCTTATTAGAGAAGGTGTAGTTATATATACCGGAGAATTGGCTACCTTAAAACGATTTAAAGATGATGTAAAAGATGTCGCTAAAGGATATGATTGCGGTATGCAGATTAAGAATTACAACGATATTAAAGAGTTAGATTTAATCGAAGCATTCCAAGAAGTGGAAGTGAAGAAAAAATTAAAATAATTTAATTCTATAAAACAATAAACGCCTTGCATTGCAAGGCGTTTATTGTTTTATTTAGTTGGTTTAATGATTAATGCTGTGGGGTATTTTTTCTTGATATCGATCATTACTTTTTCCACTTCAATTCGGGTTTCAAAATTTCCAATCCAAACTTTATAATTGGGATTGGTATACACAATGGTAACGTCTAAGTCTTTAAATTCCGTCTTAAATTCTTGTAATTTTTTTTTAGAATCATCACTATTTCCATAAAAAATTTGAATTTTATAGGTCTCATTTGAAGACAATCCGAGATTAATTTTTCTTTTTTCTTTTATCAATTGCTCAATTTTTGGATCTTGAATTACATTCGAATTTACATCTTGACCCTTCATTTTTTGCCCTAAAAATATACATAGAATAAAGAAGAACAATAAGTTATGTTTTTGCGATTTTTTCATTACCTTTTTTTTTCATTACAAAAATACAATTTCATTTTATTGTAAGAGACATTAATGTTATTTAGAACAAGTATAAATTACATTTTAAGGTAAAATTAAGGTTTTAATAATAGTTCTAATATTGTATTTTTGTCGGAGTTTTTTAAAATTAGAGTTGATATAATTTTCAGCTTTAATTGTACCAAATAATTAGTTGATAATCATTTTAAATATGAAAAAGGTGGGTAACCATAAATCGTTTTCAAAGATTTTCTTCAGTTTAGCGTTATCGCTAACAATTTCTTTAACTGCATTTTCTCAAGATGCTGCAAAAGGTAAAGAAATTTTTAATGCCAATTGTGCTGCATGTCATAAATTAGATGCAAAAGCTACAGGTCCTGCACTTCGTGGCGTTTCGGCTAAGTACGACAAAGAATGGCTCTATAAGTGGATTAAAAATAGTGGAGAATTAATCAAATCAGGAGATGCACAAGCTGTAAAAGTTTTCGAAGAAAACAATAAAGTCGCGATGACTGCATTTCCACAATTGTCAAATGAAGATATTGACAATATTATTGCCTATACTTCTGAACCAGCGCCGGTTGCAGCAGCTCCAGTAGCTGGTGCTGCAGGATCAGGCAATGCAGGAGCAGATCAAAATGGAGTTTCTAACAATTTAATTTTAGGGGCACTTTCATTAGTAATGTTAATGTTAATTGTGATGTTGTATTTGGTATACAACATGTTAACAAAAATAGCAGATGCTAAAGGAATAGAAATTGTAAAGAAAAACCGATCATTGATGGGCTTGTTTACAGCGTATGCTAAAAATCAATTTTTGATATTTGTTACAGCAATACTATTTTTATTGGTTAGTGCTTATTTTGCTTATGGATATTTAATGCAAATAGGAATTGATCAAGGATATGAGCCAGTACAACCTATACACTATTCGCACCGAATTCATGCCGGGGATAATGGAATTGATTGTAAATACTGTCACTCTTCTGCACGTGTTAGTAAAAATGCGGGTATACCTTCTTTAAATGTGTGTATGAACTGTCATAAAAACATCAGTGAAGTGGCAGAAACCACAGCTACAGAAGAACATTCAAAAGCATTCTACGACCAGCAAATTGCTAAATTATATGATGCTGTTGGATGGGATAAATCCTTGCAAAAATATACAGGGAAAACGAAACCTGTGAAGTGGGTTAGAATTCACAACTTGCCAGATCACGTATATTTCAATCACTCACAACACGTAACTGTTGCTGGAGTTGAATGTCAAACGTGTCATGGACCAGTTCAAGAATATGAATTTCAAAAACAATTTGCTCCTCTTACAATGGGTTGGTGTATAAACTGTCACAGAGAAACAAATGTAAAAGTAGAAGATAATGCTTACTACAAAAAAATCCACGAAGAACTTTCCAAAAAATACGGTGTATCGCAATTAACAGTTGCGCAAATGGGTGGTTTAGAATGTGGAAAATGTCACTATTAATAAAATAATTTAAGAAGCTAATATACTATACAATGGCATCAAACAAAAAATACTGGAAAAGTGTTGAAGAACTAAACGAAAATAGTTCTATTGTTGAGACGCTAAGAAACAACGAGTTTGTGGAACCAATTCCGGTTGACCAGTTTTTAGGAGATAAGGAAACTTTATCTGCTTCGTCAACTACTCGTCGTGACTTTTTGAAATATGTTGGATTTAGCACGGCTGCTGCTTCATTAGCAGCTTGTGAAGGTCCTGTTGTAAAGTCAATTCCTTACGTAGTTCAACCAGAAGAAATTATTCCTGGTGTTGCTGATTATTATGCAACAACAATGGCTGATGGATTTGATTTTGCTAATATTTTAATCAAAACTCGTGAGGGTCGTCCTATTAAAGTAGAGAACAATAATTTAGAAGGAGCAAAAACTGGAGCAAATGCAAGAGTTCATGCTTCTGTTCTTTCATTATATGATAGTTTACGTTTAAAACAACCTAAAATTGCTGGTAAAGATGCAACTTGGGCTGACGTAAATACTAAAGTTAAAACTAGTTTAGAAGACGCTAAAGCTAAAGGTGGAAATGTAGTGGTGTTAACAAACACTATGGCAAGTCCTTCAACAGATGCTTTAATTGCTTCTTTAGTTGCTAAATATCCAACAACTAAACATGTTGTTTATGATGCAGTTTCTGAATCAAACGCTTTAGACGCTTTTCAAGCGGTTTATGGTGTGAGAGCTTTAGCTAATTACGATTTTTCAAAAGCTAATACAATTGTTTCTGTTGGTGCAGATTTCTTAGGAGATTGGCAAGGAGGAGGTTTTGATGCTGGATATGCTCAAGGTCGTATTCCTAAAAACGGAATGATGTCTAAACATATTCAAATTGAAGCTAATATGTCTTTAGCAGGTGCTAATGCAGATGTTAGAATTCCATTGAATGTTGCAGCTCAAAAACAAGCATTAGTTAAAATTTATAATATCGTTACTGGTGGTGCTGTAAGTACATCAAAAATTGATAAATATGAAGAGGCTGTTGTAAAAGCGGCTAATCAATTAAAAGCAGCTGGTTCAAAAGGTGTTTTTGTAACTGGTTTAGACGATGTAAACGCTCAATTATTAGCATTAACTATTAATAATGCATTACAATCTACAGCTTTTAATCCTTCTGATGCTATTCTTACAAGAAAAGGAGATGCAAAAGCGGTGGCTCAATTAGTAGCTGATATGAAAGCTGGAAAAGTTCATACATTAATTATGAGCGGTGTTAATCCAGCATATACTTTAGCAGATTCAAAAGAGTTTGTTGCGGCTTTAAAATCAGTTAAACTTTCTGTTTCTTTCTCTATGAAAGAAGATGAAACGTCAACTTTAACTACAATTGCTGCTGCGGCTCCACATTATTTAGAGTCTTGGGGAGATGTTGCTATTACTAGAGGTAATTACAGCATTATGCAACCAACGATTCGTCCTTTATTCAATACAAAACAGTTCCAAGAAGCTTTATTAACTTGGACAGACAATACGGTTGCTTATTATGATTTCTTAAAATCTTTCTCTGCTACTTATTTAGCAGGAAAATCTTGGAATCAAGCAGTGCATGATGGTTTTGTTGCTTCTGTAGCAAGTCCATTAAGTGGAGCTTCTGCTGATTATGCTTCGGCAGCTTCAGCCTTAGCGCAAGCAAAATCTTCTAATTTTGATTTAGTTTTATATTCTAAAGTTGGAATGGGAGATGGGCAACAAGCAAACAACCCATGGTTACAAGAATTTCCTGATCCTATCACAAGAGTATCTTGGGATAACTATGTTACTATGTCTAAATCAGATGCTGAAGCTAAAGGTTTTAAAAACTGGAATGTAGCTAACGGAGGTTTAAACGGAAGTTATGCAACTATTAAAGTAGGAAATGCTACTTTAGAAAACGTACCAGTTATTATTCAGCCAGGTCAAGCAAAAGGAACTTTAGGTTTAGCTTTTGGATATGGTAAAAAATTAGGATTAAAAGAGGAGATGCAAGTAGGTGTTAATGCTTATGCTTTATACGCTAACTTAAACTCTAATCAATCGGCTACTATTACGGTTGCTGAAGGTGAGCATGAATTTGCTTGTGTTCAGTTACAAAAAACATTAATGGGTAGAGGTGATATTATCAAAGAAACTACATTAGAAGTTTTCAATACTAAAGACGCTAAAGTTTGGAATCCAATTCCAATGGTATCATTAGATCACAAACCAACAGCTGCTACAGAGGTTGATTTATGGGATTCTTTTGACAGAAGTGTTGGCCACCATTTTAATTTATCTATCGACTTAAATGCTTGTACAGGATGTGGAGCGTGTGTTATAGCATGTCACGCAGAAAACAATGTACCAGTAGTTGGTAAAGATGAAATTAGAAGAAGTAGAGATATGCACTGGTTGCGTATTGACAGATATTATTCTTCTAAAGAAACTTTTGCTGGTGATATCGAATTAAAAGAATCTGCAAGTGGATTAATGAGTTCTATCGATACTTTCGCAAGTATGGAAGATCCTTCAGAAAATCCTCAAATAGCTTTCCAACCTGTAATGTGTCAGCACTGTAACCACGCTCCATGTGAGACGGTTTGTCCTGTAGCTGCAACATCTCATGGTAGAGAAGGTCAAAATCACATGGCATACAACAGATGTGTTGGTACGCGTTACTGTGCTAACAACTGTCCATATAAAGTAAGACGTTTCAACTGGTTCTTATATAACAAAAACAGCGAATTTGATTATCATATGAATGATGATTTAGGTCGTATGGTTATCAATCCAGATGTAAATGTACGTTCTCGTGGAGTTATGGAAAAATGTTCTATGTGTATCCAAATGACGCAAGCTGTTAAATTAAAAGCTAAACGTGAAGGTAGAACCGCTGGTAAGGATGAATTCCAAACTGCTTGTTCTGCTGCGTGTTCTAGTGGTGCTATGAAATTTGGTGATATTAATGATTCAGAATCAGATGTTGCTAAATTAGTAGAATCAGACAGAATGTATCATTTATTAGAGCACATCGGAACAAAACCAAACGTGATGTACCACGTGAAAGTTAGAAACGATAAATAAGTATTAATTAATAGAAACAATATAAAGGATTATGTCGTCTCATTACGAAGCACCCATTAGAAAACCTTTAGTAGTAGGAAGTAAATCTTACCACGATGTAACGGTAGATGTGGCTAGACCTGTAGAAGGTAGAGCAAACAAACAATGGTGGACAGTATTTTCAATCGCATTAGCCGCTTTCCTATGGGGATTAGGTTGTATGATTTATACGGTAACCACTGGTATTGGAACATGGGGATTAAATAAAACAGTAGGTTGGGCTTGGGATATCACCAATTTCGTTTGGTGGGTAGGTATCGGTCACGCCGGAACTCTTATCTCTGCCGTATTATTATTATTCCGTCAAAAATGGAGAATGGCTATTAACCGTTCTGCAGAAGCAATGACGATTTTCTCGGTAATGCAAGCAGGTTTATTCCCAATTATCCACATGGGTCGTCCATGGTTAGGATACTGGGTATTACCAATTCCAAATCAATTCGGATCATTATGGGTGAATTTTAACTCACCATTATTATGGGACGTATTCGCAATTTCTACGTATTTATCAGTGTCATTAGTTTTCTGGTGGACTGGTTTATTACCTGACTTTGCTATGCTACGTGATAGAGCTGTAACTCCTTTTACAAAAAGAGTATATTCTATCCTTTCATTTGGATGGTCTGGAAGAGCTAAAGACTGGCAACGTTTTGAAGAGGTTTCTCTTGTGTTAGCTGGTTTAGCAACTCCACTTGTACTTTCTGTACATACTATTGTATCCTTTGACTTTGCTACTTCTGTAATCCCAGGATGGCATACTACAATCTTACCTCCATACTTCGTTGCTGGAGCGATTTTCTCAGGATTTGCAATGGTAAATACTCTTCTTATTATTATGAGAAAAGTATCTAACTTAGAAGATTATATCACTGTACAACATATCGAATTAATGAACATCGTAATCATGATTACTGGTTCTATCGTAGGTTGTGCTTATATTACGGAGTTATTCGTAGCTTGGTATTCTGGAGTAGAGTATGAACAATACGCATTCTTAAACAGAGCAACTGGTCCTTACTGGTGGTCTTACTGGTTAATGATGACTTGTAACGTAATTTCTCCACAAGTTATGTGGTCTAAGAAAATTAGAACCAATATTATGGCCTCTTTCATTATCTCTATTGTTGTAAACGTAGGTATGTGGTTTGAGCGTTTCGTAATTATCGTAACTTCATTACATAGAGATTATTTACCATCTTCATGGACAATGTTCCAACCAACTTTTGTTGATGCTGGTATTTATATTGGAACTATCGGATTCTTCTTTGTATTATTCTTATTATATTCTAGAAGTTTCCCTGTAATTGCTCAGGCAGAGGTTAAAACAATCTTAAAAGCTTCTGGAGATAATTATAAGAAAGAAAGAGAACAACACGATCATAATCATTCAGATAATCATTAATATCATGAGTAATAAAGTCATACACGCTATATATAATGATGATGATGTTTTAATGGATGCTGTTAAACAAACAAGAGCAGCTCATCATCATATCGAAGAAGTTTATACGCCTTTTCCAGTTCACGGATTGGATAAAGCAATGGGATTAGCTCCAACAAGAATTGCTATTTGTGCTTTTATTTATGGAATTATTGGTTTATCTGTTGCTACAACATTGATGAATTTTATTATGATTCAAGATTGGCCACAAGATATTGGAGGTAAACCAAGTTTTAGTTATATTGATAACATGCCAGCTTTCGTTCCTATTATGTTCGAATTAACGGTTTTCTTTGCAGCTCACTTAATGGTTATTACCTTTTACATGAGAAGTAAATTATGGCCTTTTAAACAAGCTGAAAATCCAGATGTAAGAACTACAGATGACCATTTCTTAATGGAAGTTGGTATTCACGGTAACGAAGAAGAGTTAGTTTCTTTCTTTACAAATACTGGAGCGGTTGAAGTTAAAGTTGTAGAAAAGCATTAATAGATAGTTATGAAAAGTTTATATAAAATAGTAGCAGTAGTAGGTTTGTCTTTCATGGCAACTTCATGTTTCGATAAAGCAAAACCTAACTATCAGTTTTTCCCTAATATGTATGAAGCAGTTTCTTATGAAACGTATTCTGAACATAATGTGTTTAAAGGTGGAGTTGAAGCTCAAGTGCCTGCAAAAGGATCAATTAAAAGAGGTTTTGTTCCTTACGAAATCCCAAATACACCAGAAGGATATGCTTTAGCAAAAGCAACTTTAAAATCTCCTTTAGACCCAACAACAATTAATCAAGATAAGGCTAAGGACTTATATACAGTTTATTGTGCAATTTGCCACGGTGAAAAAGGTGACGGAAAAGGAAATTTAGTTGTTAAAGAAAAATTCCTTGGAGTACCAAATTATAAAGATAGAGAAATTACAGACGGAAGTATTTTTCACGTAATTACTTATGGATTAAACTCTATGGGTTCTCACGCTAATCAATTATCTCAAGAAGAGAGATGGATGGTGGCTGATTACGTTTTAAAATTAAAAGCTGGATTATAATAGTAAAACTTTTTGAAAATAATAGATATGTACACGTTTTCAAGTAAATTAAAAACTTTTTCATTCGTCCTAATGATTTTAGGTGCAATTGGTATTGGAATTGGTTTCATGGCCGCTCCTAAAACAATTGAGGATGTAGAAAAATTATTAGCAGATAGTCATCATGGTCATGAAGCTGCTCATGTAGAGAAAGTTGCTCCACATAGTACAGATACTCATGTTGTAGCTGATACTGTAAAAGTTGCTAAGGCTCATGCTGCAGATTCAACACATGCCGAAGCTCACACTACTACAGTTGATTCCACTTCACATGCTGAAGATACTACCGCTGTTGTAGCTGTTGCTGAAGCTCCTGCTCATGCAGACAATCACGATACTCATGCTAAAGCTGACGCTCATTCTCAAGATGATCATAAAGAACATTTAGAACATGTATTACATCAATTACAAAACAAACCTTGGGCTGCTTTGTATGTTGCTTGTATTTTCTTTATGTTAATCTCTGTTGGTGTTTTAGCTTTTTATGCTATTCAATATGCGGCTCAAGCAGGTTGGTCTCCAATCTTATTTAGAGTAATGGAAGGTATTACTGCGTATTTATTACCTGGTTCTATTATTTTCTTCGTATTGTTAGTTTTAGCTGGAATGCATTTCAATCATTTATTTGTATGGATGGATCCTGAAGTGGTTAATCCAGAATCGGTTAAATTTGACAAACTTATTTTCCTTAAAAAAGGTTGGTTAAGTGTTGGTAGATTTTTAGCTACTGCAGCTATTATTTTAGTAGTATGGAACTTTGTTCGTTTCAAATTTAGAAAAAACTCTATCGCTCAAGATAGTGCAGAAGATAATGCACCTTATAAGAAAAACTTCAAATTAGCTGCTTTCTTCCTAGTATTCTTCATCGTTTCTGAGTCAATTATGTCTTGGGACTGGATTATGTCTGTTGACCCACACTGGTACAGTACTTTATTTGGATGGTATGTATTTGCAAGTTTCTTCGTAAGTGGAATTACTGTAATTGCAATGATTACATTATACTTAAAATCTAAAGGATATTTAGAACATGTTAATACAAGTCACATTCACGATTTAGCTAAATTTATGTTTGGTATCAGTATTTTCTGGACATATTTATGGTTCTCTCAATTTATGTTGATTTGGTATTCAAATATTCCAGAAGAGGTTACTTATTTCGTTACTCGTATTGAGCACTACAAATTACCTTTCTTCGGAATGTTAGCTTTAAACTTCATTTTCCCATTGTTAATCTTAATCAATACAGATTTCAAACGTTTAACTTGGATTGTAGTTATGGCAGGTATCGTAATATTATTTGGACATTATGTTGATTTCTTCAATATGATTATGCCTGCAACAGTTGGTGATCAATGGTTTATTGGTATCCCTGAAATTGGAGCTTTAATGTTCTTCTTAGGTTTATTTATCTTCGTTGTATTTACAGCTTTAACTAAGGCTCCATTAGTTCCAAAAGGAAATCCTTTTATTGAGGAAAGTAAGCATTTTCATTATTAATAGTTAAAAAGAAATAAAAATGACAAGTTTCTTGGTATTTATAATTTTAGTTTTAGTTGGTATTGCAGTTTGGCAATTAACTAAGATATTTGATTTAACCCAAATAGGCGGTTCTTCAGATAATGACGAAATTGCTAATGATAAAGATAATAGTGTTAATGGTTATTTAATGTTTGCCTTTGTAGGATTCATTTATGTATTCACTATTTATTCATTATATGCTTGGGGTGATTTAGTATTAGGTACTCCTGGTTCTGAACATGGTAAAGATGTTGACAATTTGATGGCTATTTCTATGGCATTAATTTTCTTCGTTCAAACTATTACTCAGTTCTTATTGCACTACTTTGCTTTTAAATATAGAGGTAAAGAAGGTCAAAAAGCATTATATTTTGCAGATAACAACAAGTTAGAAGCTATTTGGACTATTATTCCAGTTATTGTTTTAGCAGGTTTAATTATGTATGGTTTATATACTTGGAACGATATTATGTTTGTTGATAAAGAAGACGAACAAGATGCAATTGTTATTGAATTATATGCTAAACAATTTGGTTGGGAAGCACGTTATGCAGGTGATGATAAAACATTAGGAAAAGCAAACGTAAGATTAATTGAAGGTATTAATACTTTAGGTGTTGATTTAGCTGATCCAGCTGCTCAAGATGATAAAGTAGTTACTGAATTACACATCCCAAAAGGAAAAAGAGTAATTTTCAAAATGCGTTCACAAGACGTTTTACACTCTGCTTACATGCCTCATTTTAGAGCGCAAATGAACTGTGTTCCTGGTATGATTACTCAGTTCTCTTTTATTCCAACAGTTACAACTGCTGACATGAGAAATGATGAAGCAATTGTTGCTAAAGTTGATAAAATTAACAAAATCAGAACGAAAAACAGCAAGAAAATTGTTGCTGAAGGTGGTGTAGCTTTAGACCCTTATACATTTGATTATTTATTATTATGTAATAAAATTTGTGGTGCATCTCACTACAATATGCAAATGAAAATTGTTGTTGATACACCTGCTGATTTTAAAGCATGGTTAGCTGAAAAACCAACATTAGCGCAACAATGGAAAGAAGCTAATGCTCCTGTACCAGCAGCAGCGCCAGCTGAAGCTACTGCAGTAGCTGTTGATTCAACAAAAGTTGTAGCACAAGTTATTAAATAAGTTATTTTATATTAAATATAATAGAATTAGTATGTCACACGATCACGGTCATCATAAAGAAACTTTCATAACTAAATATATTTTTAGTTTGGATCACAAAATGATAGCAAAGCAATACCTTATTTCAGGTTTATTGATGGGTATTGTTGGAGTTGTTTTATCTTTATTCTTCCGTATGCAAATTGCATGGCCAGAAGAATCTTTCGAAATTTTCAAAGTATTCTTAGGAGATAATTTTGCGCCAGATGGAGTAATGCGTAACGATATTTACCTTGCTTTGGTAACTATTCACGGAACAATCATGGTATTCTTTGTACTTACTGCTGGTTTGAGTGGTACATTTAGTAACTTGTTAATTCCATTACAAATTGGAGCACGTGATATGGCTTCAGGATTTATGAACATGCTTTCTTTTTGGATGTTCTTTATTTCTTGTATTATCATGATTGCTTCATTATTTGTTGAATCTGGACCAGCGTCTGCAGGTTGGACAATTTATCCTCCTTTAAGTGCTTTACCACAAGCTATTCCTGGATCAGGTTTAGGTATGACTTTATGGTTGGCTTCTATGGCTATTTTCATCGCGTCTTCTTTAATGGGATCTTTGAACTACGTAGTTACAGTTATCAACTTAAGAACTAAAGGTATGACGATGACAAGATTGCCTTTAACAGTTTGGGCTTTCTTCGTGACAGCTATTATTGGTATAGTATCTTTCCCAGTATTATTTTCTGCGGCATTATTATTAATTTTCGATAGAAGTTTTGGAACGTCATTCTTCTTATCAGATATTTTTATTCAAGGTGAAGTTTTACATTACCAAGGTGGTTCTCCAGTATTATTCGAGCACTTATTCTGGTTCTTAGGTCACCCTGAAGTTTACATCGTTTTATTACCAGCTTTAGGTATTACTTCTGAAATTATTGCTACAAACTCTAGAAAACCAATTTTTGGTTACCGTGCAATGATTGCTTCTATTTTAGCAATTGCATTCTTATCAACTATTGTTTGGGGTCACCACATGTTTATTTCAGGTATGAATCCTTTCTTAGGTTCAGTATTTACCTTTACAACATTATTAATTGCAATTCCATCTGCTGTAAAAGCATTCAACTACATTACAACATTATGGAAAGGTAACTTACAATTAAATCCTGCAATGTTATTCTCTATCGGATTAGTATCTACTTTCATCACTGGAGGTTTAACAGGTATTATTCTTGGAGATTCAACTTTAGATATTAACGTTCACGACACGTATTTCGTAGTAGCTCACTTCCATTTAGTAATGGGTATCTCTGCACTTTACGGATTCTTTGCTGGTGTTTACCACTGGTTCCCTAAAATGTTTGGTAGAATGATGAACAAAAACTTAGGTTACGTCCACTTCTGGGTTACTGCTGTTTGTGCTTACGGAGTTTTCTTCCCAATGCACTTTATTGGAATGGCTGGTTTACCAAGACGTTATTACACTAACTCAGCTTTCCCATTATTTGACGAATTAGCTGATGTGAATGTTTTAATTACGATTTTTGCAATCGTAGGAGCTGCCTTCCAAATCGTTTTCTTTTGGAACTTCTTCTATAGTATTTTCTATGGTAAGAAAGCAACTCAAAACCCATGGAGATCAAATACTTTAGAATGGACTACACCAGTTGAACATATTCACGGGAACTGGCCTGGAGAAATTCCTGAAGTACATAGATGGCCTTATGATTATAGTAAACCAGGTCATGATGAAGATTTCGTTACGCAAATCACACCAATGAAAGAAGGAGAAGAAGTTTTACATCACTAAGATTTTTTCTACAATATACAAACCTCTCCAATCGGAGAGGTTTTTGTTTTATAACTTTACTTATCTTTGCTTTTATGAACGATAATTTGAATCCCAATAAAGAATCCTATACTCCGCAAGATATTGATATTGAAAAGGCATTGCGCCCACTCAGTTTTGATGATTTTGCTGGTCAAGATCAAGTATTAGAAAATCTAATTGTTTTTGTACAAGCGGCTAATTTGCGAAATGAAGCTTTAGATCATACGTTGTTTCACGGACCTCCAGGTCTTGGAAAAACAACGTTGGCAAATATCTTGGCAAACGAATTAGGAGTAGGAATCAAAATCACTTCAGGACCGGTTTTAGATAAGCCGGGTGATTTGGCTGGATTATTGACCAATCTAGAAGAAAGAGATGTTTTATTTATTGATGAAATTCACCGTTTAAGCCCAATTGTTGAAGAATATTTATATTCTGCAATGGAAGATTTCAAGATTGATATCATGATTGAATCGGGCCCAAATGCAAGAACGGTTCAAATCAATTTAAATCCGTTTACTTTAGTTGGAGCAACCACTCGTTCAGGATTATTAACGGCTCCAATGCGTGCTCGTTTCGGAATTCAGAGTAGATTACAATATTACAATACCGAGTTATTAACCACAATTGTCCAACGTAGTTCATCCATTTTAAAGATGCCAATTACGATGGAAGCGGCTATTGAAATCGCAGGAAGAAGTAGAGGAACACCTCGAATCGCCAATGCTTTGTTGCGTCGTGTTAGAGATTTTGCTCAAATCAAAGGAAACGGTAAAATTGACATTGAAATTGCAAAATTTGCACTAAAAGCTTTAAATGTAGATGCACACGGATTAGATGAAATGGACAATAAAATTCTATTAACCATAATCGAAAAATTCAAAGGTGGCCCTGTTGGATTATCAACCTTGGCAACGGCTGTTTCCGAAAGTGGTGAAACCATTGAAGAAGTCTACGAACCTTTCTTAATTCAAGAAGGCTTTATCATGAGAACTCCTCGTGGAAGAGAAGTAACCGAAAAAGCGTATAAACATTTAGGAAAAATTAAAAATAACATTCAAGGAGGATTGTTCTAATTTGATAAACAACAAAGAAAAATACTCACAAATAATTAAATCCGAATCCAAAAGACTCGGCTTTTTGTCTTGCGGTATTTCCAAAGCTGGTTTTCTTGAAGAAGAAGCGCCTCGATTAGAAAATTGGTTAAACAATCAAATGAACGGTCAAATGAGTTACATGGAAAATCATTTTGACAAACGATTGAATCCAACACTTTTGGTAGATGATGCTAAAAGTGTCATTTCTTTATTGTTGAATTATTATCCTTCAGAACTTCAGAATCAAGATTCGTATAAGATTTCCAAATACGCTTACGGACAAGATTATCATCACGTCATAAAAGAAAAATTAAAGGAATTATTACATTTTATTCAAACTGAAATTGGTGAAGTTTCAGGCAGAGCGTTTGTAGATTCGGCACCGGTTTTAGATAAAGCTTGGGCGGCAAAAAGTGGCTTGGGTTGGGTTGGAAAAAACAGCAATTTAATCACGCAAAAAGTGGGTTCATTCTATTTTATTGCCGAATTAATTGTGGATTTGGAATTAGATTACGATACGCCCACAACTGATCATTGTGGTTCTTGCACCGCTTGTTTAGATGCTTGCCCCACAGAAGCTATTGTGGCTCCGTATGTTGTGGATGGAAGTAAATGTATTTCGTATTTCACGATTGAATTGAAAGATAATTTACCACAAGAAATGAAAGGTAAATTTGACGATTGGATGTTTGGTTGCGATGTGTGCCAAGACGTTTGTCCGTGGAATCGATTTTCAAAATCACATAATGAACCGCTTTTTCAAGCGAATTCAGATATTTTAAATTTCTCAAAATCGGATTGGGAAGAAATTACGGTGGATACTTTTCAAAAAGTATTTAAAAATTCTGCTGTAAAACGAACCAAATATGAAGGCTTACTTCGTAACATTAATTTTTTGAAGAAATAAAATTGTATAACTTTTTCAGACAAAAAATATTTTTCAAAAGAAAACTTTGACGTAGTTTTGAGGGTTATTAAAAAGAAAAATTAAATTTAAAATTATGGCATCAGGATTTTTCGCAATCTTAGACGATATCGCTGCATTGATGGACGATGTGGCAATGACTAGTAAATTAGCAACCAAAAAAACAGCAGGAATTTTAGGAGACGACTTAGCAGTTAATGCCGAAAAAGCAACTGGATTTTTAGCTTCAAGAGAAATTCCGGTGCTGTGGGCAATTACGAAAGGCTCGTTTATCAATAAACTAATTATTCTGCCAGTAGTTTTTGTTTTGAATTGGTTATATCCGCCAGCTATTAAAGCTGCTTTAATTATTGGAGGAGTTTACTTAGCCTATGAAGGTGTGGAGAAAATTATTGAATACTTTTTTCATCGTGCTAAAAAAGGCGAAGAAGTTATCAAAGAAAGTAAGCTTGAGGATGATAACGAAAATTCTGAAAAAGCAAAAGTAAGTTCGGCCATTAAAACCGATTTTATTCTTTCGCTTGAAATTATCATCATCGCCTTAGGAACGGCTATGGAAAAGCAACACGAATTAATTACCCAAATTTTAAGTGTAATTTTTGTAGCTATTATTGCTACCGTTGGAGTTTACGGAATCGTAGCTTTAATTGTACGAATGGATGATGCTGGTTTTTATTTGATGAGAAAAGGTAACGATAAAGGATTTTTGTCTTCTTTAGGTGGTATTTTGATTAAAGCATTACCACTTGTTATTAAATTTCTTGCCGTGTTAGGAACTATCGCTCTTATCTTAGTTTCAGGAGGTATTTTTCTTCATAATATTGATTATTTACATCATTTAGTACCGCACAGTATTCCATCAACACTAGCTGAATTTGGTGTTGGAATCGCTTTTGGATTGGTAGCCGTTTTATTAATGACAGGTTTTAAGAAGGTGTAGGGTTTGGTTAAAAAGTAATAATTCAATAAATTAAACATCTTCTTAATGAAATTTATATATATCATTTCAATTTTTTTCTTTCTTTCATGTAAGAGTAACAATAAAGAGAGTATTACTTTAAATGTCTTAAATGATACTTTAGTAACTTATCCATTAAATTCAACAAAAGACACAGCTAATATAATTAAGTATTCTCTTGAAAATAATTCAGATAAAGCTATATATATTAATAATAATTTTGTTACAAAATTTGATCATAGTCAAAGTTTAATATTAAATGATGAATTATTAGAGTTAAATATAACAAATGAGAATAAGATTGTAAAGTGTTATGTGAAAATTGCTGATTTTGTTAAGCCGTTTAATTGTGATGATAGTATTACTTCTGCAAATCAAAGAATTGAATACAATTATATAAAGAAATCACCTTACGTAAAAACTGGTTTTATACTACATCCCAAAGAGAGAAAATATTTTATTGGATATGTAAAAATAACAGACAAAAATATCGGTATTAAAAACACTAATAGTGTTAGTGTTGATATCAAAAAAAACAAAAAATATTATGCAGATTTTTTCATTGACGCAAAAACCTCTAGGTCATTAGAAATATTGCCTTGGGATGTAAAAGAAAATATTAAAATAAACAATTGTAAAATTTTTGATGGAGTTATAAAATTTGATAAAAAAATACCAGTAAAAATTTTAGAGTCAAATTAATTTTTTGTGCTATACAAAATATCCTTCGTGCCTAAACTCAATTAACTATACTAAATAAACAATTTATTTTTTCAAAAGAATACCAAAATAATTTCTCATTTTATACGTATACCCTTATATTTGTAAGTTAGTAAAATATAAAACCATGCATAAAGATAGTAAACGTAGAGAAGCCTTATTATATCACGCAAAACCTACACCTGGAAAAATTCAGGTAGTTCCCACAAAAAAATATGCAACACAAAGAGATTTAGCTTTAGCGTATTCTCCAGGTGTAGCAGAACCTTGTTTAGAAATTGAAAAAGACGTTAACAACGTTTATAAATATACCGCAAAAGGAAATTTAGTAGCTGTAATATCAAACGGAACCGCTGTTTTAGGTTTAGGAGATATTGGTCCAGAAGCTTCAAAGCCAGTAATGGAAGGTAAAGGCTTGTTGTTCAAAATCTTCGCAGATATTGATGTTTTTGACATTGAAGTTGGAACAAAAGACATCGAAGAATTCATTGCAACAGTAAAAAATATTTCTCCAACCTTCGGAGGAATTAACCTAGAAGACATCAAAGCACCAGAATCATTCGAAATTGAAAGACGTTTGGTAGAGGAATTGAATATTCCAGTAATGCACGATGACCAACACGGAACTGCCATCATTTCATCGGCAGCTTTATTGAATGCAGTAGAATTAGCAGGCAAGAAAATGGAAGAAGTTACGATGGTGATTTCTGGAGCAGGTTCGGCAGCCATTGCTTGTGCCAATTTATATGTTTCTTTTGGGGTTAAGCCAGAAAACGTAGTAATGTTCAATAGTAAAGGGGCATTGCGTAAAGACGATCCAAAAATTTCTGACATGCAACGTGTGTATGCAACAGATAAACATTTTGACGATTTAGCACATGCTATGAAAGGTGCTGATGTTTTTGTAGGATTGTCAACGGGTGATATAGTTACACCCGAAATGTTGTTAGGAATGGCAGACAATCCTATTGTGTTTGCTATGGCCAATCCTACTCCTGAGATTAATTATGATTTAGCAATCGCTACAAGAAAAGATATTATCATGGCAACGGGTCGTTCAGACCATCCTAATCAGGTAAATAATGTGCTTGGTTTTCCATTTATTTTTAGAGGCGCTTTAGATGTTAGAGCGACTAAAATTAATGAAGACATGAAAAAAGCTGCTGTAGTTGCCTTAGCTAATTTGGCAAAAGCGTCAGTTCCTGAACAAGTAAATATTGCGTATGGCGAAACTAAATTAACGTTTGGTCGCGATTATATTATTCCAAAACCTTTTGACCCAAGATTAATTGCCGAAGTACCGCCAGCAGTAGCAAAAGCAGCGATGGAATCAGGAGTGGCTTTAGCACCAATTACGGATTGGGATAAATACAAAGATGAATTATTAGAACGAATGGGTTCTGATAACAAAATGATTCGCCTGTTAACCAACAGAGCAAGAACAAATCCAAAACGTATTATTTTTGCTGAAGCTGATCAAATTGATGTGTTAAAAGCAGCCCAAATTGTTCATGAAGAAGGTATTGGTTTTCCAATTTTATTAGGAAACAAAGAAATAATCATGGAATTAAAAGAAGAAATTGGTTTCGATGTGGAAGTCCCAATTTTTGATCCAAAAACAAAAGGATCTGAAGCTAAACGATTAGAGTACGCTAAGCATTTTTGGGATACCAGAAAACGTAAAGGTGTTACATTGTACGAAGCTGAAAAATGGATGCGCGAACGTAACTATTTTGGGTTAATGATGGTAAACACTGGCGAAGCAGATGCTTTGGTAACTGGATATTCAAGAAGTTATCCTTCAACGATTAAACCTGTTATGCAATTAATAGATAAAGCACCTGGCGTGTCTAAAATTGCAACAACCAATATGATGATGACGGCAAGAGGACCAATTTTCTTGTCTGATACAGCAATTAATCCAAATCCGTCAGCGGATGATTTGGCAAGAATAGCCTTAATGACCGCTAAAACGGTTAAGATGTTTGGAATGGAACCGGTTATTGCCATGATTTCCTATTCAAACTTTGGTTCTTCTCAAAATGAAGGGCCTATAAAAGTAAGACAAGCAGTTGCTTATTTACATGAAAATTTTCCCGATTTAATTGTGGATGGTGAAATTCAAACCGACTTTGCTTTGAACCCTGACATGTTAAAAAGTAAGTTTCCATTTTCTAAATTGGTAAATAAAAAAGTAAATACACTTATTTTCCCTAATTTAGACGCAGCAAATATTACGTATAAATTATTGAAAGAACTAAATAAGGCCGAATCTATTGGTCCTATAATTCTAGGATTAGACAAGCCTGTTCACGTGTTTCAGTTAGGCGCAAGCGTTGAAGAAATGGTAAATATGGCAGCAGTAGCAGTAGTAGATGCACAAGAAAAAGGAAAAAAGTTAATGAAATAAAAAGGTAATATGATAGCACACATTCAAGGAAGATTAGTTGAAAAAACACCAACCGAAGTAATCATAGATTGCAATGGTGTGGGCTATCATATTAATATTTCATTGCATACGTATTCTTTATTGCCTGATTCTGAAAGTTTAAAATTATTTACTTTTTTACAAATTAGAGAAGATGCGCATACTTTATATGGGTTTGTAGAAAAACAAGAACGTGAATTGTTTAAATTGTTACTTTCGGTTTCCGGAGTTGGAGCTAGTACTGCGAGAACTATGTTATCTTCACTAGCACCAAGTCAAATCATTCAAGCTATTGCTTCAAACGATGTGGGAACAATGCAATCTATGAAAGGTATTGGAGCTAAAACTGCTCAAAGAATTATCTTAGATTTAAAGGAAAAAGTGTTAAAAGTGTATAATTTAGATGAAGTTTCTGTTGTTGAAAGCAATACAAATAAAGATGAAGCGTTATCTGCTTTAGAAGTTTTAGGTTTTGCGAGAAAAGCTGCCGAAAAAGTAATTGATAAAATTGTTAGAGAAACCCCAAATTCCTCTGTAGAAAACTTAATAAAACAAGCTTTAAAAAATTTATAAAACTTGGAAAAAACGGCAATAAAAGTAATAGGTAATATAAAATATAGTTTTGCATTCATTGTAATGTTGTTCTCTTTTTCACTACAAGCTCAAGTAGATGAAGAGGAAAAAGATACTGTAAAAACAGGTGTTGATTTAGGAAAATTAAACATGCCAAATCCTTTGAGTATTTTGGATAAATACACCTATGATGCAGCTTCTGATCGTTATATTTATACCAGTTCTGTTGACGGGTTTAATATTAAATATCCTATGATACTTACCCCAAAACAATATGAAGAGCTTGTTTTGAGAGAGCAAATGCGTAAGTATTATCAAGAAAAATCTGCAGCAATTGATGGTAAAAAAGAGGGCTCTGAAGCGGCTAAAAAAGATTTATTGCCAAGGTATTATGTAAATTCTAAATTTTTTGAATCTATATTTGGAAGTAATACTATTGATGTAAAACCTACTGGTTCTGTTGAATTAGATTTGGGGATACGTTTTACCAAACAAGATAATCCTTCATTTTCTCCAAGAAATAGAAAAACTACAAGTTTCGATTTTGATCAAAGAATTAGTGTTGGTTTACAGGGTAAGGTGGGAACTCGATTAAATGTAAATGTGAATTATGATACCCAATCAACTTTCGCGTTTCAAAATTTAATAAAATTAGAATATGCGCCTACAGAGGATGATATTATCAAGAAAATAGAAGTTGGTAACGTTAGTTTTCCACTTTCAAATTCATTGGTGAGAGGTGCTCAAAGTTTATTTGGTGTAAAGGCGCAATTACAATTTGGTAAAACTACGTTTACAGGAGTTTTTTCAGAACAGAAATCGCAAACTAAATCGGTTACCTCACAAGGTGGTGGAACACTTCAAGATTTTGAAATTTTTGCCTTGGATTATGATGCTGATCGTCATTATTTCTTGTCACAATATTTCAGAAATAATTATGATAAGGCTCTTGAAACTTTTCCATACGTAAATTCGCGTGTACAGATTAATAGAATTGAAGTTTGGATTACCAATAAGCAAAATAGAGTAAATTCAACAGAAAATAATCTTAGAAATATTGTTGCACTTCAAGATATTGGGGAAGCTCCTCTAACTGGAGTTTTGCCTCAAGAAACTGTTCACATCAACTTAGGTTCAAATCCTACTTTTTATAATGTGGGAGCAAATACTCCTTCTAATAATGCGAATAACAAATATGATCCAAACGCTATTGGAAGTAATTTTTTAAATAGTTCAATTAGAGATGTTTCTTTAGCTTCAAATGGATTTATTCCTAGTGTTGGTGCTTCAGAAGGAATTGACTTTGCAAAACTTGAAAATGCTAGAAAATTAACTGCATCAGAATATACATATCATCCACAATTAGGATATATTTCGTTAAATCAAAAATTAGCTAATGATGAAGTTTTAGCAGTTTCATATCAATACACAATAGGTGG
>JBIKZB010000105.1:0-6421 GCA_044354955.1 Flavobacterium sp.
CCTTGCTTGTCGTAAGCTAAAAGTGGTACAAAAACTACATCAATTTTCGCATCAGGCACTTCTAAACCATCAACTGGTTCTGGAACGTTGTAACTGTTTTTTTTGATTTTGGTATTATCGGTCAATAAAAAATGCGTCATTCCTAAAGTGGCAAAGTCGCACTTCGAAATGACGATTTCTTTATCTTTTCCCGCTAAAATTTGCAGGATATATTCGGTATTGATTTCTTTTTGCTCCTCAATCGTTAAAAACAAATGATAATACAATTTGTTCCAAACCAGCTTGAGGCTAGGCACAGCATCCATTCGCAACAATTGGTTCGCAATCGCCAAACTTTTGGCTTCGATTTCTTCTTGAGTTAACGATTGTCTTAATACTTTGTACTTACTTCTTAATACCTTTTTATCCATTTACAGACGCTTTCAATTCGTCTATAAAAGTAGTTAAATGTTCTATTTCTACGTGATCCATCACCACAATTTTATACCATTTGTTGTTTTCATTGTGTTGTTGAGGAACCAAATCATACTTTTCAGCAATTTTTTCTGGAATGGATTCCGAATGAATGGTTACGATATTCATAAACGGTTCGCGGAAATATTGGATATTCAATAGGTCTAATTCGTGACATAAAAATTGGGTACGCATTTGTAAAATACTTACTTTTTCAAACCATCCATAAGCGCCATAAGTGAATAAAATCATCCAAACTGCTACTGCATTGGCACCAGAACGACTTCCGCAAAGGGTTAAATCCATTCCTTCTACATATTCTGCTTCTTTCGTAAGTACGTTTTCGATTAATCCTTTTCGGCAAACAAAAATACCGGTTCCATAAGGAGCTTGCAGCATTTTGTGCGCATCAATCGTAATGGAACTAATTTTCGGATTGCTAAAGTTAATATTCGTTTTTTGATTGCTAAACGGATACACAAATCCGCCATAAGCACCGTCAATGTGTAAGCGATAAGTAACATTGTGTTTTTCTAAAATCGAAGTATAATCATCAGGATTATCAACGGAACCAAACATGGTAGTTCCCATATTAGAAACGGCGATGAAATATTTTTTGCCATTATTTTTTGCTTTTGAAATGATGTTATCTAATGCATTCACGTCTATTTCACGATTTTCAAATCCAACCGGAATTTTTAACCAATCAATTTGCAATAAATTCGAAGCCTTTGGAATAGAATAATGTGTGTCTTCCGAAGCTAAAATAGCTATTTCGTCTAATTTAGCATCAAAATTATGCAGGAATTCATTTCTAAAAACCCAAATTGCTTGAATGTTTGCTTCCGTTCCACCTGGAGCGATGTAACCATCAAACTCATTTTCTTTAGCTTTAAAAATATCAACAGCAATTACATTTAATACTTCGCGTTCGATTTCTTGTGTGCCGTAAAATGCTTTTTCTGAAGTGCCAAAAGTGTGACAGCCAATGTTATTTGGATTTGCTACATAGGTTTGAAGTGTTGGTGCATCTTTTAAAAATGGCGCATCATCATAAAAAACACGACTGTCTAACTTAGAAGCTGGATAGCCTAAAGAAGCGTCTTTTGAGAAGTTAACATTATCGTGTAAGGCTTTATCAATTCTTACTTTTCTTTCTTCGTGGGTAAGTTTTTTCCAAAAATACATGTCTAAAAATTTTCACGAAAATACAGTAAGCCAAATCAATAAAACATGATAATTGTTAGCTTTTCAATTCTAAATGGGTAGAAATGTGAAAAATAGCATCCCCTTGATAAATAATTGGCGCATCATTTACATTAATAATATATCCTTCATGCGGCGCTTTGACTTTATGTTCAACTTTTCCATAGGGGTCAGAAATAGTGGCTAATAAATCACCTTTTTTAACGAAACTGCCAATAATTGCTGTCCCATGAAACATACCTGAATATTTGGCTCTAACCCAACTCGATTTTTCAATATATATGGTTTTGTGGGTTGGAATTGTAACTTTTTTTCTTGGATTTAGCATGCCTAAATGATCTAAAAAGCGTTTGGTTCCTTCCAAAGCTTCTTGTGTAACGTTATCATTTAAGTCTAAAGATTTTCCGCCTTCGAAAAGCAACATTTTTACATCCAATTTATCGCAAGAATTTCGAAACGTACCTGAAATATTCTTCGAATACAACGTAAAAGGCGCATTAAAAACATCGGAAAGTTTTTTTAATTCTGAATTTTCTGGAACAATTCTAATCTGAGGGGCATTAAATCGACTCGCACCACCTGCATGAAAATCAATTGCATAATCTACATGCGGCATAATTTCTTTTAGAATATAAAAGGCAAATCGACTAGCTAGTGAACCTGTTTTACTACCCGGAAACACACGATTTAAATCGCGACCATCAGGAAATTCTCGAGTCTTATTAATGAATCCGAAAATATTGATGATGGGAATACAAATAATAGTTCCCCGTTTCGGCTTATTTATTTTTTGAATGATTAACTGACGCACAATTTCGGTTCCGTTGATTTCGTCGCCATGCAAACAAGCAGTGAATAAAACCGTTGGACCATCAAGTTTTGAACGTTCTACAATAATGGGAATTTTCAATTTATTCATGGTGTGCAACTTAGCAATTTCCATGTTAATGGTTTTGCTTTCGCCTGCTAAGATGGTTTCTTTAAGAATGGTTAAGGGTTTTGAGGCTGTCATTTGGTTGATTCTAAGGTGTTAAAAATACGAAAAGTTCAAGAACAAGGGCAAGTTCAAGTTCAAAAATCAATTTTTTATTGGAATATAAATTGAAGAAATGAAAAGTTTAAAAGTAAAACGTCTCTGTGTACCTCTTTTCAACAGCATCAAAATCAAAAAAAGCTCCGTGAATCTCTGTGTAAAAAAACTCAAATCAGAGTTGTAAAGCATCCGCCCTATCCGCGTGCCAATTAAAACAATTCTATTATCTTTGTTCTATCATCTTTCTAAAAAAAATGCAAACACCATTAGAACTTCAAATCCAAACCTTGCCTGATAATCCAGGTGTGTATCAGTATTATGATAAAGATGAAAAAATTCTATATGTTGGAAAAGCGAAAAACTTAAAAAAACGCGTTCAATCGTATTTCACCAAGAATCATGACAATTATAAAACATCGGTTTTAGTAAAGAAGATAGTTACAATTAAACACATTGTAGTTCCTACGGAAACCGATGCGTTATTGTTGGAAAATAATCTGATTAAAAAACTACAACCACGTTATAATGTGTTGCTTCGCGATGATAAAACGTATCCTTGGATTTGCATCAAAAATGAACGATTTCCTAGAATATTCTCTACCCGAAAAATGATTAAAGATGGTTCAGAATATTTTGGACCTTACACAAGTTTTAAAACCGTTCATACGATTTTAGATTTAATCAAAGAATTATATCCATTGCGAACTTGTACTTACGATTTGTCTAAAGCCAATATCGATTCGGGAAAGTTTAAAGTCTGTTTGGAATATCATATTGGCAATTGCAAAGGTCCTTGTGAAGGTTATGAATCGTTAGAAAACTACCAAAACCAAGTGGAGAAAATCCGTCAAATTTTGAAGGGAAATTTCAAAGAGAGTTTGAAAGATTTCAAGAAATTGATGACCGATTTGGTGATGGAAATGCAATTTGAAGAAGCGCAAAAAATCAAAGAAAAAATTGAAGTTTTAGAAAATTATCAATCACGTTCCACTATTTTGAATCCGAAAATATCCAATTTGGATGTGTTTTCCATTATTTCCGATGAAACGATGGCATATGTGAACTTTTTGCAAATTTCGCATGGAGCAATTGTTCGTTCGCATACGTTAGAACTAAAGAAAAAACTAGACGAAACAAACGAAGAATTGTTAGAATTAGCCGTGGTAGAATTGCGTGAACGTTTTCATTTAAATGCTCGAGAAATTGTAGTTCCTTTTGCTATTGATTTGGGCGATCCCGAAGTGTCGGGAATTAAAGTCACGGTGCCACAATTAGGAGATAAAAAGCAAATTTTAGAATTATCCGAACGTAATGCCAAATATTATCGCTTAGATCAATTAAAGCAAATTCAAATTGTTGACCCTGAGCGACACACGAATCGTATCATGGCACAAATGCAAAAAGATTTGCGTTTATCAGTAGAGCCAAGACATATTGAATGTTTTGATAATTCGAATATTCAAGGAACGAATCCTGTTTCGGCTTGTGTGGTATTTAAAGATGGAAAACCAAGTAAGAAAGATTACCGTCATTTTAACATCAAAACAGTTGAAGGTCCAAATGATTTCGCTTCTATGGAAGAAGTTGTGTACCGAAGATATAAACGTATGTTAGATGAAAATCAGCCGCTCCCACAATTAATTATTATTGACGGTGGAAAAGGACAATTATCATCCGCATTAAAAAGCATTGATGATTTAGGATTGCGAGGAAAAATTGCGATAATCGGAATTGCTAAGCGTTTGGAAGAATTGTTTTATCCGGGCGATTCAGTTCCTTTATATTTGGATAAAAAATCGGAAACCTTAAAAGTAATTCAGTTTTTACGAAACGAAGCGCATCGATTTGGAATTACACATCATCGCGATAAAAGAAGTAAATCAGCATTAACCAATAGCTTAGAAAGTATTCCCGGAATTGGCGAAAAAACCATGATTACATTAATGAAACATTTCAAAAGTGTTAAAAGATTGCAAGCAGCTGATGAAAAAGCAATTTCTGAGGTTGTAGGTCTTTCAAAAGCCAAAAAAATTTCCGACTTTTACAAGACAATTCAATCTTAAAGAAGTGATGAAAAAACTACTCTTGTTGGTAAGTCTTCTAATTTTTACTCAAATTAGCTTGGGACAAGACAATAATACACAAAATAAGCGTCCAAAAGTTGGCTTAGTATTAAGTGGTGGTGGTGCAAAAGGTTTGGCTCATATTGGGGTGCTTAAAGTTATTGATTCGTTAAATATCAAAATAGATTATATTACTGGAACCAGCATGGGTGCAATTGTTGGGGGTTTGTATGCTTCTGGATATAACGCAAATCAATTGGACTCAATTTTTTCAAATATTGATGTAGACGCACTATTACAAGATTATACTCCGCGCGAAGCTAAATCATTTTATGAAAAAAGAAATGATGAAATTTATGCTTTAACGTTACCATTTAATAAATTTAAATTAGGATTGCCTTCTGGATTATCAAAGGGACTTTATAATTTTAATTTAATTTCATTATTAACACAACATGTGAGCAATGTAAGGGATTTTAATCAATTACCAATTCCATTTTTATGTATTGCTACTGATGCAGAAACTGGAGAAAAAATGGTTCTTGACAAAGGAATATTAGCCCAATGCATGGTTGCAAGTGGCGCTCTTCCAACACTCTATAGTCCGGTAGAAATTAACGGTAGATTGCTAATTGATGGTGGCGTAATAGATAATTACCCTATAGAAGAATTATTAGCAAAAGGAGTAGATATTGTAATTGGAGTAGATGTTCAAGATGGTTTAAAAACAAGAAATGAGTTAAAAGGTGTAACATCACTTTTAGCACAAATTAATAATTTTTCCATGATTGAAAAAATGGAAGGAAAACAAAAAGCCACTAATATTTATATAAAACCAGATATCAAAGGTTACTCGGTTGTAGATTTTGAAAAAGGCCATGAAATAATCGTAAAAGGAAAAGAAAAAGCATTAGAGTTTGTTAAAGAACTAGCGCCTTATAAAAATTTAACATCAGAGTATCGAAATGAAATTGTAGTTCAAGATTCTATTTATATTAAAGAGGTTGATTTTAATAAACTTGATAATTTTACTAGAGCTTATATCTTGGGTAAATTAAAATTTAAAAGGAATATTAAAATATCCAATTCACAACTACAAAAAGGAATATCCAATTTAAATGCGACACAAAACTTTAGTGCCATAAATTATTATTTTGAAAAAGCGCAAGATGGTCAAAATTTAATATTGCAATTAAAGGAAAATGAAAACAATACTTTTTTAAAGTTTGGATTGCATTATGATGATATGTTTAAAAGTGGAATTTTGTTGAATTACACAAAGAAAAAATTCTTAGTTAAGAATGATGTAGTTTCTTTAGATTTGATTTTAGGAGATAATATTCGCTATAATTTTGATTATTATATAGATAATGGCTTTTACTGGAGTTTTGGTTTTAATTCAAAATTAACAACATTTAATCGTAATATAACCAGTAATATAACCAGAGATTTAGCAATTGATCCAGATATTAGCACGATAAATGTTGATTTTTTTGATTTAAGTAATCAAGCCTATTTGCAAACTATTTTTGCTCAAAAGTTTTCTATAGGTTCTGGTTTAGAATTCAAATATTTAAGATTACGATCAGAAACATTACAGAATGGAAATTCTGTTTTTGAAAGCAGTAATTATTTATCACTTTTTGGTTTTATAAAATACGACTCG